>NZ_JAWOTB010000006.1:0-74215 GCF_033338655.1 Vibrio sp. Vb1729
GGATTCATTTTTTACGCCACGGATCCAAACCTTAGTGATGACGACGAACAAATGCTGAAGGAAAAAATCGCGAGCTCTAAAGGGGTGGGTAACTTTAGAAGTATGTTTGTTAATATTCCAGGCGGTGCAGAAAAAGGTATTCAGCTAATCCCAGTGGGCGATATAGCGACAAAAGATGAATTTGAGCGAATCAAAAACATCACTGCGCAAGACATTCTCGTAGGCCATCGCTTCCCTATAGGAAAAGCAGGAATCATTCCCCAGGGAACGACTAATCTAGGTGATCCCGTAAAAATTGGCAGTGAATATGCGAAAGACGAAATCATCCCCGTATGCGAATTAATTATGGATGAAGTTAACAACGATCCCGAGATAAAAAATATCAAAAATCTACATTTTAAATTTGATACTACGTTTGGAGAAAGCTCATAAACCTGTACAAAAACACAGCCCTTTGACGTATCATTATTTGGTCAGTCAATAAGTTAGGTTCTTGTATGAGAGTATTGTGTCCGGAGTGTGGTTGTAAAAGCCGCATCCAAAAATCCAACCGTATATCTGCGGGTTATACAGACTTATATTGTTCTTGTAGTGATGCAGAGTGTGGGCACACATTTGTGATGAACTTGTCTTACAGCCACACGCTTAGCCCTTCTGCGAGGACAACTTCACAGATGGCATTTAACTTGGTTAAAGCTCTAGCACCAGATCAGAGAAAAGAGCTGAAGCAGCAACTTTCAATGCTATAACTTGAACTCTGGACTATCCACTTCATCAGCCATTTGGATGATCATCTGAATGGCTTCTACTTTGTCGTTATCGAGTTTACCTTGATTGTCTGCGACCACTAACCCCATCAAATACGCACCGACCTGCGCACGGCTTTCGGCTTCAGTGCTTAATGCTACTCCATCGATGATGAGCTCCAGTGCTTTCTGGAATAACTGGTTTTTATTAGACATATCAATACCCTTAACAACTACATCGCCAATATACTGTATATACATACAGTTTTCTACCCATTCTTTGCAGCCAATGTCACTGTATCGAAAGTTGATATGGAGAAGCTCACCGTCCGAGCTCTTTTATCTAAGTTGGTACACCTTCTTCTTTCATGAAGCTTTCCCAAGCGGGATCAGACCGGTCTAACTCCATTTCCAGGAGGTACTTATCGAGTATTTTTTGGCTTTTAGGTGGAATTCTACAGTTATTGCCACTGGACCAAGGGCGGTCGCTCCCGCTCCCTTCAGAAGCCTCCGACAAGTCGGAGTCTTTCTTGATGAGTTTCCATTCTGTTTCTCGTGTATAAACAAGTAAACCTGAACCTTCCACCCCATCAGTGACAGTAACAATTTCACCGTATTTGTTTTCGCGTTCTTTTGTAACTAAGCGGATTGGACGCTCAGACGATCTAAGACGATGGCCGCCCATATAATCCATGTAAGCAGAAAAGAAGCCGCAGTCGGCCGCTCTTCTGGCCTTTTCGAACAAGCAGTATTCTTGCTCTTCATCGATACGACGAAGCTCTCGCCAAATGGTCACTGGCGGCGTTTTCTGGAATTGGAACTGACGAAAGCAGAATGTACGTGACCAAGCGGTGACGTTCTTTACTGTTTCTTGAAGCTTGGCTTTTTTATTGTCTCGGTCGACTTCACCTTCAAGGGCATAACCATCAACGTTTTTAGAAATGTACTTGGCTAGATAAGCAACGGCACCTCCGGCAGATTTATCGATCAGCTTTGCATCAAAGCGCGCTTTCATCGCTTTGGTTCTTGGTGTGCCGTCTTCAAAATATAGGTCTTTGGGCTCTCTAAACTGATACGCTTCAAGCCCTGCGATGAACGTCTTTACGTGCTCTAACGGCATGAAAAATACGCCATGCCAGTGAGGTGTGCCATCTTGGTGAGGCTCGACTACTCTCATACCGTAATACACCAGCTCACGGTAATCGGCCCAGGCTCTAAACAAATTCCAGCCATGGCTTAGCCAAGAATGTGCGTCTTTAGGGTTAGCACCGTCAAACTTGGGGTTTTCTATCCAGTATTTACCGTGTTGTTTAAGCCTGTGAAATCGGCTCGGTGAGGTCATGGTGACAAAGATTGCGACATGATTATTGCTCTCTGCATATTCCTGGCAACCAGCAATACGCGTCATTAGCTCATGTCTACGATTTGCAGGATTGCTTTGAGACGAATCAATGACTGTTTTTAGGTCAACTACGTCCCCGCTTTCGGACTCTATCGCCATCAACTCAATCCACTCTCGTTGACGGTCTTGACGAATAGTTAACCATTCACAAGCAGAGTTAGAAGCATAAGGTGAGCTATGTGGGGAAACCATACCAGCAGCACGACGAGCATTCTCAAATACCGCAACAACAATACGGCCAATAGCTCTGCGCCAAAAAGCTTCATCCATTAGCCTAACAATCATTGAATATGCTTGGTTGGTATCCTCAACATGTGCGAAATGAGGTAGCCACAGAGAAGCGCCTGTAAATTCATTGATAAATGAGATTGTCTCAATTGGTGAGAGCCCATGCTCTGACGCGAGCCTGACTCGGTTTCCGCAGCGCCCAGCCATTTCAACCGCCAATTTCGCTCTTTTGATTTCGTTATCAACTTTCCACCAAGCTTCAGGTAACACGGAAAACGCAGATGCAACCGCACTGCTCCGCTTTTCAATAAACTCGATTGCACGCTTAAAGCCATACTTTTTTAATCGGCTCGCGGCCGCTTTATCAATATAGTTTCGGATATCGAAAGGTAGCTTGAGCTTGTTAGCGGTCATAGACGCAAACTCAAACACTCGTTCGCGAGGTGTTAGCTCTCCATCATGAACCCATACACCATTCACGAAAGAAAGTTGGGAAGTGCCTTTTTGATTATCCAGATAAGAAATCAACTCCCGATGCAGATTGCTTGGGAGTCGATTTAGTGGATTGTTTAGGTTAATGTTGTTCTTCTTCATGAAAGTTAAGAACGTGCCACCACACGATTAGGTAAACGCAAAGACTTTTGCTTTTGTTTCGTGAGCCAAACTCTTTTGCGTCGCTCACGCTCTGTTTCTGTTGTTGCTCGTTTTGCTTCAAGCTCAGCTCGTACCTTCTCTAGCCAAACAAGGCCACGTTCTTTGTCTTCCTTTGTCAAAGAGTAATGCGGCAAATCCGGACAAGGTAAATGGCAGGGTTCAGTAAAGGTTTGAATGCTCATATCTCAGCAAACTCCTGTGCATCTACAACGATAAACCCGCCTAGCCCTTCACCTTCGCTTAAAACTCCGTGGCGAATGTGGTTACAGTTAAGTAGCTCGCAAGCTTGATTAACGGCATCGTCTAACGAATCGAAATCTCCAAGCGCCGTTGTTTCTGGCTCTTGAGTGTGTTTGTGGCGCTTCATCGCACCATCACCAAAAAGTCGAATAGCTACGTATTGCATTAGGCACGATCCCCTCGCTCGGAGATGGCCTTCATTTCTAAACCCGCTTGTCGCCGAATATCTTGCCAAAGACGAATGTTTGAGTTTTGCTGGCACTCTTGCCCTTCGACTGGGTTCTGTTGGTACTTGCTAATGTTCAGCGCAGCAACGTTCTGTATGTGTAAAGCTTCTTCTAGGGTGTTTAGTTCAATCGTTATCATGTGGAAATATCCTTACTATTCTCTGGAGTTAACTCAGTCCAGGAACCGGTGCACCACTGGCGATGAAATCCACGCTCATACTTAGTAATGGCGTGATGCCCGTTGTGCGACTTTCAAGATCAGAAATAAGCGCGACCAGATTGCTGATACTGCAATGCGCCTTGTCGATGATGGTTTGCTTGTGTGAACGGCTAATGCGGCTGCTTCCGCTATGTTCCAGCGCCATGCGAGATAGATCGCCAGAGTGCACCGCGTTTTCGAGCGCCCGCTTGATGAAGGTTTCTTCACTCGCTTCACTTGGGATATGCGCCATCACCACACCAAGGCCAAGCAAAAGGCTATTAAGAATGGTGTAGTTGCCACTCGCTTTGGTTATCAGCACAAGTTCTACGTTGGTTAGAATGTGCGGCTGCTCTGGGTTGAGCTTATTGCGCAGCATAGTGGCATTCATTCCTATGGCTTTTGCTAACTTGGTCATATTCTCCGAGTTCGCAAATGCACAACACGCTTCGTTAAATGCCTTTTGTTTAGAGCCACGGAATTCGCACATTGAGTCAATTTCGTTCATAGCGAATACTCAATTGAAGAAATACGGTACGAAAACGAAACCCCAACCAAGGATGTTTAGCCACCAAGGACAATGCTCTTTGGTTGGAGTTAAGGAAGATAAGCGCATGATCACCTACCCCAAGTTTTCCATTGCTTCTCGTGTAGCAATTTCAAGTAACGCCACCATGTTGATAAGCGGTGTTTCTTTACCTTTTGCTTTAGTTTTAATAGGTAAGCGACCATCAGCCACCCAATCCATGATGGTACGTTTTGGCATACCAGAGAACTGGGAATATTGGTCGTATGTCATGAAAGGTGTATTTAGGACTACTTGATATGAAAGCATAATGCTATCCTTGTAGGTTATTGAATGTGTTGTACCGGATAAGCGAGTTGCACCTCGCGGTTAACCGTTGAGTGAAAATGTAGACTTTTTATGAGTGAATATCAAGAACAAATACCCTCTTTTGAGTACATCGGCGGTCGAGATGTAACAGAAAGGATGAAGCTCGTCACAAAAACCAACGACTTCAAGTCGCTTGGTGAGTGTCTCGGTGTGTCAAAAGGAACAATATCCACTTGGCACCAAAGAGGTCTAACACCTTACGAAGTGATTATCAGACTTCATTTGAGGACTGGCGCATCTATAAAGTACTTAGCTCTGGGCGAAGGTGAACCGTTCCCTTTACAAAGCTCCCAAGATCATCTGACCAAAAAGAACGAATCGAGAACTTTATTTGATATCGATGTATTCAAACTGGTAAATGGCAAACTCCAAGGCAATGAAACACTGCCTTTCGACAAAGCGTACTTAGATAAACTTGGTGTTCTTAATGTGATGGGCGTCGAGCAAGATGGCTCAACATACATTATCGATAAAGAAGTTCATCAAGCAGTAAGTGGCACATATCTAGTAGATATGGATGGCCTATTCTCCCTGAACGAAATCCAACGCTTACCAGGCAAGAAACTAGCGATCAGCTTTAATGGTTCCACTCTGACAGTAGAGGAAGATGAAGTAAGGGTTGTGGGTAGAGTTGCGTTGGTGATGGAGAGGAAGTAGTTGGATACACCGGAAAGAAATGACAATCATGTAGCGGGGGAAGTTGGTGAACAAAGCGCAGCTTTACAATTTACTAAGTGGGGATGGACCTCTGAAAAAATCTCCTCTGACTATGGCGAAGACTTATCCTGTAGCATATTTACGAACAAGAAAAAGACTCCTCTCTATTTCCGGGCACAAGTAAAATCTTTTTACTCAGAAAAGGGGCAAGTGGCCCAATTAAGCTCGGGAGAGTTTAGTGTCCCAATAAAATCGTCTACCTGTCTATCGTGGGCTCAAAGTTTTTTCCCTGTTATTTTGATTGTATATGACAATAATAACGATCAACTCTATTGGTCTGATGTAACACAAGCGGTAAGAGCTAAATCATTACAATTAAAAGGAGAAACCGTTTCTCTTAGGGTTCAACCCAATATACTCAAAGACAGCAAAGCTAGGCTAGAATCTTCCATTGCTGCATTTTATTCAAAAATGTTAATGTTAAATCAGCCTGAGTTTAGATGCGATGTAATTCCTGTTTTAATGCCAGAGTATAGAGCTTTAAAAACGGCTGGAATAAATGGAATTACCGAACTATCCCCCCCTGAAAACATGTCCGTAATCCCTTTTGGCCAGAGGTTATTTCAGGATTTACCAGGTTGGTTTAGCGCTATTTCATCACTACACCCAGACTCGATTGAGGTTTGTAAAGTAAAATCCAGCACTCAAAGCTTAGATTGCTTTTTTAATGAGTTGGAGCAACTAATTGAGTCGTCAAGAATATCTCATGAACCCGAACAATGGGTATCTTTCATCATTTCCCCAGTATTGCTAACTGATGCTAATGCTGATGATTTTGTTGACCATAACATTTGGAGTAAGACACTCACAGGCTGGTCATGTTACAGCCTTTTTCACGGGAAAACCTATAATGACTATGATTTCGCATTTTCCATACCCAGTAACTTTTGTCGCCAAGTAGCAAGAAGATCCAGAAGCGTTCAAGGCTATTTTTCTATATCGCCATCTAAAAAGTCGGCGATACAAACATACGCACTGTGCAACCCACCATATTTAGTTTCTCAACATAGTAAGAACTTTAGGGCACAGGTCGAGAAAAGCTTTACTCCATGGCAGTGTTTAGAGAGTGAAATTCCTTCAATTAAAATCATGCTAAAAGAGTTGAATTTGGTGTTCAATATCTTAGAGAAGGATGACAATTTGATGAGTGGCATTATTTGTAATCCTCTCTTTAACCCAGAAAGTGGTGGTATGTTCTTACCGACAAGCTGGGCTGAATATGACGTAGCAAGTGTAAAGGAACAACTCTCATCATATACAGGCCCTTTAATCGGAAAGCCTGGCGAACACGCTATCGAAGAATCAATCATGTCAAGCTTCCACCTAAACCAAAATGAGTCAACACAGCCTTTACTGTGCATGCCAACTGACCATGATGTGGGGCTTCCACTTCTTCAGGCGGAGAGGCAATTGCTTATCCACTTTTACTTTAATAGCTGTAGTTTATTATCTGACAAAGATATTACATCGGGCATAACTGAACTAGTTCGAAACAACCTAATAGATTCAATGCCTGTTGAGGTGTTTTTACAAGAATCAGAACTAAACTCAGATGTCTTAGAGTTATGCATTTGTTTAAAACCTAGATTCGATGTTTCAACCGAAGAGGTTCTTATGAGAAATGAGAATAGGATTACGGAATCGGTATATGACTATCTGATAAAGATCGATTGTGTTGTGTTGGCCCCTCAAGAATACCTAACAATCAACGGAGAGATTTACTTTGAAGGGAATTCACCTTGGAAATGATAAACAACGTTTGAAGTCCTCCGAGTAGGGATCGGGAGATTTGGAATCGCTAACCTCCCCATGATAACTAAATGTATAAATAAGGGATAGCCAGTTGCGCTGTTTGTCGCTTTTCAACATCATCTTTCCCGCTAGTTTGGTGATTCCAATAATCGGCAATTTGCTGATAGTATTTTTGCCACCATTTCACCTGAGCTAACTTGATTAGTTCCTTATATCGAGTGTCTTCCCGAAAACTTTGCCATATTCTACGTTCAATAAAGTTAGTCAGAAGAAAATCAAAGGCAAGAAATATATCCAAAGGTGGATGCATCAGCCTTGGAGCATCCAATAACACTAATTCGCCGTAATCTTGCGTATTGTCTTTGACCTTACGACCACCGTGATGAATATGGTTACTCGGATGAATAAAGTCAGGTACACCACTATGATGTCCATGACAATCTAAATGCCACGCTCCTCGAGCAATTTTGTCTGAATTATTGATCGCTTCATAAGTGATCTCTATGACCGACTCATTTACATTTCCAAACTCAAAATCTAAATTCGGCATTAAACTAACGCTTACATGAAGCCTCACGTCTAAAGAACCCGCTTTCCAAGTATCACGGCATATAAACTGTTGTTCAGAAACATTCACAAACTTCAAGCTATCAAGAGTGTAGCGAAGCCCTCGGCTTGAATTTGTTCGTTCAAGAACATTAATTAATTGATATAGAGGTGCTGTGCTTTCAACAATTTGACTGCTAGATGAATCAATAATTGATATTAATTTTCTAACACCTTCGATTGTTTCTGCTTTAGTCGCCATCTTTAGTCAACCTTTCGTATAGAGGGATCACTTTATCTTGGTAATCTTTGTGAACTGGGTATTTATCCCTATCATATTCCCTGTCATGAGTAACCTGCGGATCCAAGTAAATAGGTTGTTCCCATGACATAAGATCAGGTTTACTCACCAGGATGGCATCACATATGTCTAACGGCGTATCAGAAACAATGCAATTTACCCAATACTTCTCACTTTGAGTTCCATTGGTGTATTTTGGTACCAGAGGAGTTAAACCACTACATCCAGTGGCTTCTATGATTGATTCAACTCGTTGAGTGGCTGTTAAACCTCTTAATGGTAGATCGTTAATTTCATTGTCATACCACCAATCCTCTATCGAAGAGAACCACCAACGATCTTTTAAAGACGAAAATACACCTTTATATTTACAATCTTCTAGTAGAGTTTTAAATTCTTCCCACCCTTCTGAGCGATTAATATCTACACCAAGTCGTGTTGCTAACATTGACTCAGTAACCAACATTCCAGCACTTCTTACTAAGTTGTGTAAGATTAAAGAAATGAGCGTATGAATATCTTCCAACTTGGATTCAGCGTACTCTACAAATCGTTTATCGCAATATTTGTATACACTGTCATTCCAGTTCAAAAGAGGTTCTAGTATTTCTTGAATTTTTGCATTTGAACCTATTTTAGGATTCACATTCTCTTTAGCTATCTTATAAGAAGTGGCTAGCCCAATCAGTATATGACTAGCTTGATGTGCATAGCTTTCGCTCTTCGATACTTTTGTTTTCCCAACCGTAAAATCAAATAAATTATGAGCACTTTGGTCTTTATCAAAATATTTTACATATACGTCTTCATTTGAGAACAATACGATGGGAGCTACTACCATTTGGTTTCCAATCATTTCCGTTCTGCAGTCTTGCGCTAATGATGTTCCCCAGTAACCTGCAACAACTCCATTTTCATTAGCAGCGTCCAGCTTCTGATCAATCATTAAGCCATCAAAACCGCCTTCAGAAAACATTTTTTGAATGTCCTTCATTGGGCGAGTTTGTGTATGAGTGATTTCTAGCTGGCCGCCTGCATGAAATTCTAGTTCAGTTATTAACTCTTCCAACTTCTCAGTTTCATCATCATCGACATATAAATATTTAATAGGCATCATCTGGAATCTCATCTTCTTTTGCTTTAGGAATAATTACTTGAATACAGGTGCTATAACCTTCAGATGGTTCTATCACAGAAATATCACCATCAAAACCGTCAACTATACTTTGGGTAATAGTCAACCCTAATCCCATTCCTCTTAGTTGGTGTCCATCTTTGACATATGCGCCTTTTGAAAGCTCTGTCGTAAATAAAGCACCAAATACTTTACCCCAATTTTCTTTAGGTATGCCATCACCATTATCTTCAAAGTGAAGAATATGTGCGTCATCCGCAGTTCTCACTGTAACTTTTATTTTACCTTTCGGTTGATTGGCTCGGACAATAGCCTTACAAGCATTTGTGAATAAATTAATAAAAACTGAAGACAACTCTGAAATATGCATAGGAATTGTCCAAAAATCATCCCCATCAAAGTTCGTTATTAGTTCATAGGCTCGACGGTTTAAAGTTGGTTGCATAGCATCGAAAAAAGTTTTAGATACTTCTCGTATTTCCAATACTTCTTTAGCTCTCTGAGAGTTATTCCTTATGGTATCGGTAAAAAAATCTGTATACGATACAAGCATTTCTATATTAGACTCTATTTTTCTTGCCGATTTCAATGCAATGTCATTATCAGATACCGCTCTTCGAAGCTGTTTACCATTCAAGGTTAACGCGTTTAGATATAATTGTATTTCATGTGTAAACTCACCGATCGCTAGACCGGAAGATGAAAGTACTCTATACATGTTTTTTTCATCTATAAGTTCCTTTATATATACTTCTTGTTCTGCCAACCCTTCTTCGAGAGCTACTTTTAACTCTGGAGTTACAAAGCTATTTGTATTCTCATCTTCAAATAAACTTGTCAGTGCATCTTCTTTTACATTATTAGAAATTTGTTCGGCAGTCGCTTTGAGTTTTTCCCGAGACTCTTCAAGCTTCTCTTCGATGGTCGGTTCTTTCTTTTTGAAACCAGTTTTCTGACTTGCGGTAACTTTTTTCCCCTGAGCAGATGCTATACGACTTACAGCATTTGCTATAATATCGTAAGCTGTTCTTCGCAACTCTTCAAAATACTTATTTTCAATTAAACCTTCACGCGCAGATGTTTCATCAAATAGAGTACCGTTTATATCTGTTATATCTATACCACCTACAAAGTTGGTGTTTGCATGTGGGGGTAATATTCTCCTTCTCCTACTTGAATCATCTAAACCTAGCCAGTCATCAAACCTACTACCATATGGCGCGACATAGAAACCATTCCTGTATAGTTTTACACCTCCATTTTCATTCAAGTAAGTAAATAGATATTTTGAGGCTCCGATACCCATAGTGAAATAATGCGCGCCAAAAGTGAACTTCGCTGACTTTAGAACATCTGATTTTATTTGCTTTAATATATATGTTTCATTTAATTCAAAATCTTTCAATCCTTTAATTTTGACTTCTACATACCCTTCATTAGTAATAGAGGCTTGAATATAAGCTGTGGCTTCATTTAAGAACTCAACATCATCAGAAACTATAGGTAATAATTCGTCAGATATTGGTAACTTCGCGTAGAAAGTTGGTGAAAAGCCAGGGTCTACTAAGCCAGATCCTAAGGTAGTAGGCGTATTTTTTATTACAGAACTAATATATTTAAATGCAGTGGACTGGTTAGTTTCACTCCACACTTCTTTAGTTCCTGAAATAATTAATTTAGTTCCATTCTCGAACCCATAATCATCTTCACTCGTTCTTATTTTATTTCCGATAGACAATAAATTAGATTTTGACTTGTACTCCTGCCAATCAAAATCTACGACTAAGTAAGGTTCATCTGCACTCGTGCGAGTAATTATTGTTAGGTAGTTCCCAATTTTCTGAGCCGCGAATCTACCAATGCCCTTTCGTCCAGCTCTTGCTCTTTCGTAATTTGGAGAAACAGGGTTATCTTCTTTGTCTGAAGTACTAATCTTCATAAAGCCATTGATTAATGCTTCTCTTGTCATACCATGGCCATTATCTGCAATTGTAATGGTTCCACCTGGTTGATCAGTATTTTCAAATATTACTTCAACTTTACTAGCCTCTGCATCATAGCAGTTTTTAATCAGCTCGCTTAAAGCAGTTGTTTTCTTGGCTACTAATTGTTCCCCTAAGCGTTTAACTAAATTACCATCAACAGAAAATCTTGCATTTTCTTCATCATATGTTGATAGTTCTGCAGCAACTTCTAGAATTTTTCCATATTCTAATTTCTCATCATCGTTATTACTTATTAAATCAAGAAGTTCTTTTCTTAGTTGAGATTTATTGGTCATTAAAACTCCTAACACCTTTATAACGCTCTCTTCTTAAGACATTAACACCATCTAATAAGCAAGCACGTTGTTTAATTGTAATCAATCCATGCTGGATAAGAACACCATCTACTAATTCAGCGACCTTAATAGGGTTTTCACATTGAATTTCTTTTTCAACATCAGCTTTAATGCCTAACAAATCTTCAACACAGTCAGGAGTAAATAATACCTTTATATTTCTACCAGCTGACGGTTCAATCTTAAGTACACCAGAGCTATAAGCTCTACCTTCAACCTCTGCCGAAAACTGCGAATAAGTAGAAAGCAACGTTAAAGCAAATGCCTGCTTTACTTTTGCTGGCGTATTTTCTCGGAAAATAACTTTATGAATGGAGTTAGTACAATTCACCTTAGCCTTGTTGACTACCATTCTTGGTCCCAAATGAATCATATAAGATAGAAAGCAATCAGCTACTATCCCATCGATGCCATACCCCGGCGCAAACCAATTTGGACGTTTTTCGAAAGTTCTATTTTTGTTCCTTTCTTCTAACGTAATTTGGTTTAAATAAGCACTAACAGGATTATTTGGATCTTGCATTTGCTCTTCTGAAGGACAAACTAAATAGGCTCTGTGCCCTTCTCGCTGAATACGTCTTTGTTTTCTGATGTCGTGCGTCACGCCAGTCAGAGATGAAAAGCGTCCAATAACTGGCTGTAGCACATCCTCTGGCAAGTTATGTTCATTTACCGTTGCCTGATTAACAACAAAGTATTTATTTGCACCAGTTACCATGCCTATTTTGATATCAGCATAATAGCCAATTGGCTTAGAATGCTCAGATTCCAATAGCTGCAAATAAGCATTTTTAGCATCTTGGCTGACCAGGTCTAACTTATAGCCATCAATTCCTGCTTCTGTAGTTTGCAAATCACCTTCAATTGCCCGCTTAAGATCTTCAACGTTCTCTACTGCGGCTACTGAAAAATTCGTATCTACCAATGGCTCTGTACTAAAGCTGTCTGCAATTAGAATAACTGATGTTTCTTTGGCACCTTCTTCTTTGAAAAAGCGCTCGGCAAGTTTTAATACTTTTACATTCTGAAAATGTAGCTGATGAATTTCCAATAACCTTTTAGCGTAGTCAGCATGTAGCAAGCTACTTGGTAGAACCCACGCAACTCGCCCACCTTCCTTCAGAAAACTCAATGAGTGCAGTAGGAAAAATGCCCAAAGACTCGCGTTGCGTCCCATAGTTACGCTAGAGAATGGAGAATCACGTAGAACCGTCTCACACGTTTCTCTTTGTTTCTCTGTCATATTGTGCATTGAAACATATGGAGGATTTCCTAATACAACATCGAATTGTTGAACTAAAAAGTCTGTTGGATGAACTGTAATGAAATCTTTCTTAATAAATCGATTTACAGTTTCAACCATATGTCCAAATTTTTCACTTAAGATGCCAAATGCATGCTGGTCGATATCCACACCATACAATTGTTTCTCTGGAGACGGGCAACCAAGACGTCTTAGTGTTTTTATACTGCTGTCAAAGAACCCACACCCCCCAAAGCTAGGTTCTAAAATATCCTCGTCAGAACGCACAATAGCCCAGTCCGTTAAAACTTGGCTAAGTTCAGGTGGTGTGTAGTAAGCACCCAGCTCTCTTTTTTTAGTTAAAGAATGTGGGTTAAGCATTAGTTCATGTACTCGCTCATCTAAGTGGTCAACTTATAAGATTTCTTATATAGGATATTAACCTATGTCGTGCATCAAATGAATAGATTTATCTAACTCCCATCGAGAGCATCACGTATACATACTTATAAAAATCATATAGATACATAACACCTCACTCAATGTAATTATCCAAATCCTGTCAAATATAATCAAAAATCCCAAACTAGCGGCATGTGCTTTAATTGCGATATTAAACATTGTTCAGCGTTCACTTACGTTTATACTGTATATAATCACAGTTAATTGTAGTTTATCCATGTCTATCCGCAACTTAAAAGACGGTTCAAAGAAACCTTGGCTTTGTGAATGCTACCCAAACGGTCGAGTAGGTAAGCGCGTTCGTAAGAGGTTCGCTACTAAAGGTGAAGCTGCTACTTTCGAAAGGTTCACCATGCGAGAAGTAGAAGATAAGCCCTGGCTCGGTGCTAAACCTGATCATCGCCGTTTGTCTGAGCTAGTTGCATTGTGGTTTAGGTTGCATGGCAAGAATCTAAAATCCGGTGACCATACGCGCCTTCGCCTAGAAAGTATGGTTTCAGATTTAAACAACCCTATCGCTTCACATCTCAATGCACAGCAACTCGCGGTCTACAGAGCGACTCGCTCAAACAAAGGCCGAGGGAAACAACACAAAGACCTGTCTATCGCTTCTAACAATGTGGATTTCGGTTTGCTCAAAGCCATGTTCAATAGGCTGATTAAACTTGGTGAGTGGAAATTGCCGAATCCGGCTGATGGTATCGAGGCAATTAAAAAGCCTCAATCCGAGCTGGCGTTCCTAACCGAGCAAGAAATTCACCACTTGTTTAAAGTAGCGAGACAAAGCCCAATTGGTGACGAACTGATTAAGGTGTACAAGGTTTGTTTGGCGACCGGTGCACGCGTACGGGAAGCAATATTTTTAAAAGGTTCTAACTTGGCGAAGTACCGGATCACTTACAGTAATACCAAAGGCAAACGCAACCGGACGGTGCCTATTTCTGAAGAGTTATATCACCAGATATATAAGCCGACCAATGATCGCCTGTTCACCTGTAGTTACAACGTGGTGTATAAGTGGCTAACGATCGCCCTTCCCCATCTGCCCGAGGGTCAAGCCACTCACGTTCTTCGCCATACCTTCGCAAGCCACTTTATGACGAATGGCGGCAACATTCTTGTATTGAAGGAAATCCTCGGCCATCAACACATCGATCACACGATGATTTATGCGCACTTTTCCCCAAACCATTTGAGTGATGCGGTGAGGTTTAACCCTCTTACAGCACTAGATATCTAGCCGACATAAGTGGCGACAAAATGGCGACACACATCGTAATTAAGCGTTATTCTGCGTTAAATTTCGGACAATACATTTTGAATACACTAGGTAGGACAAGGGTTTACAAGGCTTCACGAGGGTTCACGAGGGTTAGAGACATTACCGGACATAATAAAGCTTTATGTTCATTCCACTAACCTAAAAAGAAAAAGGAGCCAGTACGGCTCCTTCGTATTCTATCGCTAAATGTGAGTATTTACGAATTACTCAGCTTGATCTTCAGCGCGCGCTGCTGCTTCTTTGATTAGAGGCTGCAGTTCACCTTTTTGGAACATTTCTAGAATAATGTCACAACCGCCGATAAGCTCACCTTCAACCCATAGTTGAGGGAAAGTTGGCCATTGCGCGTACTTTGGTAACTCAGCACGGATATCTGGGTTTTGCAGAATGTCTACGTAAGCGAACTTCTCACCACATGCCATTAGTGCCTGTGACGCTTGAGAAGAGAAACCACAGCTAGGTAGTTTCGGTGATCCTTTCATGTACAGCAGGATTGAGTTTTCAGAGATCTGCTGTTTGATTTTGTCGATAGTTTCCATCGCTTCCTCATTCATGGGTTTGAACTTTATTTATTTGCCACATTCTACTCAATAACGACAGAATAAAAACCATATAATTAATAAGGCTTAATTTTAGGTTGCTCATTGGCGAGCAATGCAGCACTTCACCACTGCTAACCTCTTAAAATATTTTCATATCGGGGTTTTAATAAAGTAAAAACTTGCTAAAATACTTACCAAGTCAGCCTTAAAGGCGACATAGCTATAAAAAAACACTGGAAGCAATCGAAAGGTCATCCTTTCAAATCAATGGAGAATCGAGTAATGGCATTTGAACTACCAGCTCTTCCTTACGCGAAAGACGCACTAGAACCACACATCTCAGCAGAGACTTTAGACTACCACCACGGTAAGCACCACAACACTTACGTTGTTAAGCTTAACGGTCTTATCCCTGGTACTGAGTTCGAAGGCAAAACTCTAGAAGAGATCATCAAGACTTCTACTGGTGGCGTATTCAACAACGCAGCGCAAATCTGGAACCACACGTTCTACTGGCACTGTCTTGCTCCAAATGCGGGCGGCGAGCCAACTGGCGCAGTTGCAGACGCAATCAACGCAGCATTCGGTTCTTTTGAAGAATTCAAAGCGAAGTTTACTGATTCAGCAATCAACAACTTCGGTTCTTCATGGACTTGGCTGGTTAAGAAAGCTGACGGCTCTCTAGAGATCGTTAACACTTCTAACGCTGCTACTCCTCTAACAGAAGAAGGTACAACACCACTTCTAACTGTTGACCTATGGGAACACGCGTACTACATCGATTACCGCAACGTACGTCCTGATTACATGAACGGCTTCTGGGCTCTAGTAAACTGGGACTTCGTAGCTGAGAACCTAGCGAAGTAATATACTTCCCCCTAAGTTCAATTTAGTCTTATTCAAAAGCTCGCTATTTAGCGGGCTTTTTTGTTTCGCCTTCCCTAGCACCTTTAAATAATTCCCTCTTTTACTAAAGTTTTTCTTATCCACGCCGTTAAAAGAGCATCGAGCGAGGAACATCATGCAAATTCATACGTTAGACAAAGCTGCAATTATCAACGAACTTCAGTTCGGTAATGGTATTAACCATGCCGTACACGAAGGTCGTCGTGCGGATTTCTCGCTGATTCTGTCTATGTTCTCTAATGATGTTCGCGATGTGGTCCCAGTTGAAGAGGTCCAGGAAGTCATCACCAGTGACAGTATTCTTCGCCAACAATTGGGTTTATCGCAACCTCAAGCTCTTCGTTCTGATAGCAGCAGCTATGAACTCGCAGCTGAACAAGCGAAACAGTTTCACGATGCAGGATTGCCTTCCGCAAAGCTGAGCCATTACCTAAAACCAGATGCGCTGACTTACCTGCCAGAAGACACATTCAACCTACCAGAGGAGGTTTATCACAACCTATCTGGTCATGAGCGACGCAGATTGGGCGAACGCAACAAACAACTGATCCCAGATGCTGGGCTATATAATCAGCTAGTGACGGCTCAACGTCAGCATCAAATTCAAGCTAAAGCATAGAGATCCGCTTTTTATCCAATAGCTTGCAATACCTACACGTCAGAAATGTGACGTCTTACAAATTACCGCACAATAGTCCTCACTCGAAAGCGTTAGTTTGAAGCCTTTCACACTGAACCCAACGAATTTCAACCATGCTATTAGCACAAACCACTGGTGTATTGTTTTTCACATATGGATACAGTGAAGGTGCTATGGATATCAAAGAATCAATTATTCTCGTCACGTCTGCAGGTTCGGTTATAGGAAGAACCTGTGCAAATCACTTTGCTCATCTTGGAGCAACGTTGATTCTTTGTGACCAAAATTCTAGCGCTTTGAGAGCGAGCTATGAGCAAATCAGCGCTTTCACTGACAAAGTGTATGCGATGAATGTGTGTAGTGATAACACAACGTCCATTAACTTATTGTTTGACCAGATAGAATCACAGCTACGTGCGACACCAGATGTGATTGTTAATTGCTGGACCAGCTCCCCTATGCCTGGCTTAATGGCGCCAGAACCAATGAGTACTTACATTGATCACTTGTCGTCTGCGGCACGCTTCCTTTATACCTACGGCCAAGTAGGAGCAGAGCGCTTTCGAGCCAGAAACAAGAAAGGCGTCATTGTTAACGTCATTTCTCATGACAACCATGAAGACTTTACGGGAGTTGAAAGCATGGCGGCGTTGGTGTCAGGTTTTACTCACAGCTGGGCAAAAGAACTCACACCATTCAACATTCGAGTGGGCGGCGTTATTCCCTCGGTAAATCATACAAAAGAAGATCTCAACGAGAGGCACTGGGCTGAGATCCAAGACGAACTAGTCCGCAACACAGCATACATCGTCGCGAATGAATACTTCAGTGGCCGAGTAGTTGCGACCGAAGTGTAAGCATACACAGCAACTCTGTTTTCCCAAGCCAGATGTAACTCCTGCACCAAAATAAAAAAGCCCCAGTCATTTGACTGGGGCTTTAACCTTTTCCCGATTAAGGTTCCGTGCTAGCGAAAACCTTGCTCACTCGATTTTTTAATTACGCGTCAGCTTTTTCTTTCTTTGCTTTAGGTGCTGCTTTTGCTGCTTCTTGGTCTGCTTTCTTCTTGATAACAGTTGTACCTTCGAAAGTTTCGCCTTCAACAAATGCTTTACCGTAGTAAGAAGCCATCAACACATCTTTAAGTTCGCTGATTAGAGGGTAACGTGGGTTCGCACCAGTACATTGGTCATCGAACGCTTCTACCGCTAGCTCATCCAGTTTCGCTACGAAATCTGATTCAGCAACACCTGCCGCTTGGATAGACATTGGGATGTCTAGGTTAACTTTTAGTTCATCCAACCATGCTAGTAGACGTTCAATCTTCTGAGCAGTACGGTCACCTTCTTGGCTTAGGCCTAGGTGGTCAGCAACTTCAGCGTAACGACGACGTGCTTGTGGACGGTCGTATTGAGAGAACGCAGTTTGTTTAGTTGGATTGTCGTTCGCGTTGTAACGTACCACGTTAGAGATAAGTAGTGCGTTAGCTAGGCCGTGTGGCAAGTGGAACTCAGCACCCAGTTTGTGAGCCATTGAGTGACAAACACCTAGGAATGCGTTCGCAAATGCAACACCAGCGATAGTAGCTGCGTTGTGTACTTTCTCACGAGCGATTGGGTCATTTGCACCGTTCGCATAGCTTGATGGTAGGTACTCTTTTAGCATCTTAAGTGCTTGAAGAGCTTGGCCATCTGAGTATTCGTTAGCAAGAACTGATACGTAAGCTTCTAGAGCGTGAGTTACTGCATCGTAACCACCAAATGCTGTTAGAGACTTAGGCATGTTCATTACTAGGTTCGCATCAACGATTGCCATGTTTGGCGTGATTTCGTAGTCAGCTAGTGGGTATTTCGCACCAGTCTTGTCGTCAGTAACAACCGCGAATGGCGTAACTTCTGAGCCAGTACCTGAAGTTGTAGTGATACATACAAGCTCAGCTTTTTTACCCATTTTAGGGAACTTGTAGATACGTTTACGGATGTCCATAAAGCGCATTGCTAGTTCTTCAAAGTGAGTTTCTGGGTGTTCGTACATTACCCACATGATTTTCGCTGCATCCATTGGTGAACCACCGCCTAGCGCTAGGATAACGTCAGGTTGGTAGCTAGCCATTTGAGCCGCACCTTTTTCTACTACAGACAGTGTTGGGTCAGCTTCAACATCGAAGAATGTTTGAACTTCCATGCCTTGAGCTTTCAGTAGGCTTACTACGTCATCTGCGTAACCGTTGTTGAATAGGAAACGGTCAGTTACTAGGAATGCACGTTTCTTACCTTCTAGGTCGCCAAGCGCGATTGGAAGGCTACCACGACGGAAGTAGATTGACTTAGGTAGTTTATGCCACAACATGTTTTCAGCTCGCTTCGCTACAGTTTTCTTGTTGATTAGGTGTTTAGGACCTACGTTCTCAGAGATAGAGTTACCACCCCAAGAACCACAACCTAGCGTTAGAGATGGCGCAACGTTGAAGTTGTACAAGTCACCGATACCGCCGTGAGTAGTCGGGATGTTGATTAGGATACGAGCTGTCTTCATCTTGTCACCGAAGTAACGGATACGATCAGCGTTAGTATCTTGGTTAGTGTAAAGACCAGATGTGTGGCCGATACCACCAATCTCAACCATAGTTACCGCTTGAGCAACCGCATCTTCGAAGTTGTCAGCACGGAATAGACCTAGAGTTGGAGATAGTTTCTCGTGAGCGAATGCGTCATCGTGAGATACTTTGCCCAGACCTTCACCAACAAGAACTTTAGTGTCTGCTGGAACTTTAACGCCTGCCATTTCAGCGATTGCTGCTGCTGGCTGACCTACGATTTTCGCGTTTAGCGCGCCATCGATAAGAAGCACTTTACGAACTTTATCAGCTTCTGCTTTGCTTAGGACATAAGCTTTGTGAGAAGCAAAACGCTCTTTCACTTCGTCGTATACTTCATCAACTACGATTGCAGCTTGCTCAGAAGCACATACTACACCGTTGTCGAAAGTCTTAGACATAAGGATAGAAGCAACAGCACGTTTGATGTCTGCTGTTTCATCGATAACAACCGGAACGTTACCTGCACCTACACCGATTGCTGGCTTACCAGAAGAGTAAGCGGCTTTAACCATGCCAGGACCACCAGTTGCAAGGATAAGCGCGATGTCATCGTGTTTCATTAGAGCGTTTGAAAGCTCAACAGAAGGCTGGTCGATCCAACCGATGATGTCTTTTGGTGCGCCTGCTGCTACTGCTGCATCTAGAACGAGTTTAGCTGCATCGTTAGTTGAGTTTTTCGCACGTGGGTGTGGTGAGAAGATGATACCGTTACGAGTCTTCAAAGAGATTAGAGATTTGAAGATCGCTGTAGAAGTTGGGTTAGTCGTTGGTACGATACCGCAGATGATGCCTACAGGCTCAGCGATAGTCATAGTACCTAGGTTGTCATCCTCTTCTAAGATGCCACACGTTTGTTCGTCTTTGTATTTGTTGTAGATAAACTCAGAAGCGAAGTGGTTCTTGATTACTTTATCTTCAACAATACCCATACCAGATTCTTCTACCGCTTGTTGAGCTAGCGGGATACGGGCCTGGTTAGCTGCAAGCGATGCTGCACGAAAGATTTTATCTACTTGCTCTTGAGAGTAAGTAGCGAACTCTTCTTGCGCTTTCTTAACGCGAGCAACCATTGCATCTAGTTCAGCCATATTAGTTACAGGCATAGGGAATCTCCTAAAATTAACAAATATTAAAAACTTTTTACTAAGGCTATTACTTATCGTTTTTACTGTTTATCAGTCACTTAGAAAACAAACGTCTTAGTAAATTGCTTTCAGGACTGAGTATAATATTTCAGAGTGTGAAAAAAATTGACTTGGATCAGTTCTCACCACCTAAATACTACCAAAGTGGTGCCTCATCACACCAAAATGACATAAATCACTGATAAACAAATAAATTAACTTTCATTTTTTATTGAGTAAAAAAGAAGCAAATGGACAAATAAATAAAAGAAACTACAACAACCTGTAAAAAAGTTTCATTTTTGACCAACAAAATTACATGTAGGCCCAATTCTTTGTGCTACTGAGAGTATATCGAACCGAATACATCTCTCTACAAACCACCTTGGTTTTTATCAAAAATGTGCGAATGTTAACGTTTATGTAAAACAGTGCAATTTATCAGCAACTTTATAGGTAACATTTCCTTTCCAGATTAGATACAGTTTATTAAAGAATTAGTTTTTCTCACTTAAATGGCAGGGAATGCGTTAGTTTTTTTCATTTCTTACAACCTAACTTTTGCCTTACATTACGCCCAAATTACCCCTTCTCCTTTTCACTAATGTGAACTTTGATGAGTAAGCAACATGCAAACTTTTGAACTTGCTATCTTCTTGCAGTTTTTTCTCGGTTTGGTCGCCGCAGTAAACCCTGTTGGTATCATGCCTGTGTTTGTGTCACTAACCGGGCATATGACACCCGACGAAAAGCGCAATACGGCAACAACAGCAAATGTGGCTGTTGCGATCATCCTGATCATTTCGCTTTTTGCTGGTCAGTTACTGTTAGACATGTTCAGTATTTCTCTGGATTCGTTTCGTGTCGCTGGCGGGTTGCTATTACTTAGCATCGCATTCTCGATGATGAGCGGTAAACTGGGGGAAGATAAGCAGAACAAACAAGAGAAAACGGAATACGTCAGTCGTGAACAGATTGGTGTGGTCCCTCTTGCAATGCCTTTAATGGCAGGTCCTGGTGCAATCAGTTCGACTATTGTTTATGGTGCACGCTACCCAAGCATGTTCGATACCGTGGGCATTAGTATTACGATTGGTTTGTTCTGCCTTTGTTCATGGCTATTATTCCGTTCTGCCCCATTGATCGTACGATTTTTAGGTCAAACTGGAATCAACGTCATTACTCGTATCATGGGTTTGATATTGGGCGCGCTTGGCATAGAGTTCATTGCGAATGGCTTACGCAACTTATTTCCAGGATTAGCCTGAGTTTCTATAAAATTGTATGATAGAGCGATTCAACAATGGATCGCTTTGTCATGACGACTGACTCTCTTAAACATACTCTATATGTCACCATTTTTGGTACTCATACCAAAGCTGGTAAAACGTTCGATATTGCTCTCATTATCGCGATCATCAGTTCGTTAATCGTACTGGTGTTAGATTCGATACCCTCCGTTCGGGCCGAGTGGGAAAAAGAGCTGAAGTTTATTGAATACACATTTACTGGCCTATTCACGATTGAATACCTTCTAAGGCTTTATTGCTCCCCCAAACCTGCCGCCTACGCAAAGAGTTTTTATGGTGTCGTCGATTTACTTGCGATTTTGCCCACTTATTTAGCACTCTTCTTCCCATCCGCTTCGTTTATGGGTGTGATCAGGGCGCTGCGAGTGATGCGAATATTCCGCATACTCAAGTTAGTCCGATACCTCCAAGAGTCCAATATCCTCTTACGTTCACTGCTTATGGCGCGCAGAAAGATTTTTATCTTCTTTAGTTCCGTCGCCATTATGGTAACGATTTTCGGCTCGTTGATTTTTATCATTGAAGGACCTGAAAACGGATTTACTAGCATTCCTAAAAGTATTTATTGGGCGATCGTGACCATCACAACGGTTGGGTATGGTGACTTGGTCCCCCAAACAGACCTAGGTAAAGGGCTTGCATCACTCACCATGTTACTGGGTTATTCCATTTTGGCGGTACCTACAGGTATTTTCACTGCCGAACTGCACCAAGAGATGCAATCGCACAAAGTATTGGTGAAATGCCCAAACTGCTCCCACGCAGGGCACGACTCTGACGCAATTTACTGTAAACATTGTGGTAGTGAACTGGCCGATCCAGACAAAAGAGTCGTTCGAACGGAAGACGACGCATGAAAAAAGAGCTCCCTAAGGAGCTCTTTTATTTTGTCATCAAATAAAGGATTGATGTGATTATGCTTTCTCAGACAGAATAATTCGCAGAGTACGACGCAACGGCTCCGCAGCACCCCAAAGCAGTTGGTCACCAACAGTGAAAGCATTTAGGAAATCATCACCCATTGCCATCTTACGTAGACGACCCACTGGTACAGACATTGTGCCCGTAACTTTTGCCGGTGTTAGCTCTTGAGCAGTGATGTCACGGTCGTTAGGAATCACTTTCACCCAATCGTTATGAGTGGCGATGATTTCTTCGATTTCGTCCATTGGTACATTTTGTTTAAGCTTGATAGTAAGTGCTTGAGAGTGACAACGCATCGCGCCAATACGCACACAAGTACCGTCAATTGGGACAGGTGAACTTTGAGAACCCAAAATTTTATTCGCCTCGGCGCCCGCTTTCCACTCTTCTTTACTCTGACCATTATCGCGCTTCACATCGATCCATGGGATCAACGAACCAGCTAGTGGCACACCGAATTTATCGGTAGGGAAAGAGCCGCTGCGCATTGTATCCGCAACTTTCTTATCAATATCTAGGATAGAGCTTGATGGGTTTGCAAGTTCAGAGCTCACAGAGTCATTGATAACGCCCATTTGCGAGATCAATTCACGCATATTTTGCGCACCAGCACCAGATGCGGCTTGGTAAGTCATTGCGCTTGTCCACTCAACAAGGCCTTTCTCAAATAGACCACCTAGCCCCATTAGCATTAAACTAACCGTACAGTTACCACCGACAAATGTGTTCGTGCCACCGTGGATGCCTTGTTGGATTTGCTTTAAGTTCACTGGATCAAGTGTGATGATCGAATCTTCAGCCATACGTAGCGTAGAGGCCGCGTCAATCCAGTAGCCTTTCCAACCAGCCTGACGAAGTGCAGGGAAAACTTTTTCTGTGTAGCTACCACCTTGACAGGTGATTACCGCATCAAGCTGTTTTAAGCTTTCAATATCATACGCGTCTTGCAGTAAGCCTGCGTCTTTTCCTAAGTTAGGAGCAGGAATACCAACTTGAGAAGTACTGTAGAATACTGGTTCGATTAGGTCGAAGTCTTTCTCTTCAACCATACGCTGCATAAGGACTGAACCAACCATACCGCGCCAACCAACTAAACCAACTCTCATCGTATTAACTCTCCATGTATTAAAAAACCTACCCCATAGTTAATTTTTCACAGCAAAATCTCAACCCCTATTTTGTAAATAAGCGCGTTTTTTAACCTTTTCCTCTGAAAAACCGGGTTACACGAGATTTTTTAGTGTTTGGTTTGCGGTTTTAACCATTTTTCAAGTAGGGAAAGCACTTTAGTCCCCTAATTGGTCTTACCACTCAATGAGAAAATAACACATGAAGCACAATAATTTCACATTACACAACATTTAAAACCAAAAAAGTTAAAACAAACTAACAGTTAATTTCACAAGCAAACGTTTTTACCGACGAACATCAAGATAAAACACCAAATGTTCGAAATATAATTTTTGTTAATGTATGTTATGCGCGATTACAACAAGGAGCGCCTTCCTCTATTGCTCCAAGATTGACAGAGGCACATATGAAGCAAGTTACACCACGCCTACCAAGCTTGATACAGGTATTTATCTCGCTCGGTTTATTTCTCCTGCTGGCATTTTCGTTCACAGCCAAGCTAGATCTACCGATTCAGCTAGCGCTATACATCGGTTGGTTCATTGTCATGATATTGGGCATAAAGCTTGGCCATCAGTATAAAGATCTGGAAAAAGCAGCACTAAATGGCATTTCCAATGGACTTGGAGCCGTTTTAATCCTTTTGGCCGTTGGCGCGCTTGTAGGTACTTGGATCTCTGGTGGTATTGTTCCAACCATTATTTACTACGGCCTTAAAGCAATCCACCCTTCCATCTTTTTGCTCGCGACCATGATCATCTGTTCATTGACTGCGCTAGCGACTGGCACGTCTTGGGGTGCGGCTGGCACGGCAGGTATTGCAATGATGGGTATCGGTCAAGGTCTTGGTGTTCCTGCGCCAATCACTGCAGGTGCCGTACTTTCAGGCTGTTACTTTGGTGACAAAATGTCGCCTCTATCGGATTCAGTAATCCTTGCTTCATCTATGTCTAACGTTGAAGTGATGGAACATATTAAAGGCATGTTGCCGATAGCACTCATTAGCTACATTATTACAGGCATTATGTTTACTGCATTTGGCTTCCACTACGCAGGTCAAGTTGACATGAGCCAGGTAGACTCTGTCATTAAAGCGATGGAACAGCAGTTCTACATCACCCCTTACTCATTTGTTCCTGTGATCATCGTATTGTCACTTCTAGCGATGCGTATGCCTTCATTCCCAGTGATCAGTTTTGGTTCTCTGTTAGGTATTATTTGGGCAGTGATGATCCAAGATGTCGATTTCCTAACCGCGTTCAACACGGCTTGGGCTCCGTTTGCAATCTCATCTGGCGTAGATTTCATTGACTCAATCCTTAACCGTGGCGGCATGTCTTCAATGCTTGGGTCGGTAGCGGTTATCGTATTCGGCCTTGGTTTTGGTGGTCTACTAGATAAAGTAGGCGTGCTAGAGACTATCGCGAAGCTGTTTGAAAAACGCGTTCAAAGTGCAGGTTCATTGGCAACAAGCACAATTGGTACGGCCTTTATGGGCAACGTATTTGGTTCAGCGATGTACGTTTCACTTATCCTGACCCCAAAAATCTGTGCGAAGAACTATGACCGTCTAGGCTACAAACGTAAGAATTTGTCTCGTAACGCAGAATTTGGCGGCACGCTAACCTCAGGTATGGTCCCTTGGAGTGACAACGGTATCTACATGGCCAGTATTTTGGGTGTTGCTACACTGTCTTATGCCCCGTTCATGTGGCTGAGTTTTGTATGTATCATCGTAACGATCTTCACTTCTTACATGGGTTGGTTTGTTGATAAGTGCGAACCAACAGCAGAAGCAGTTGAAGAAGCTGAAGGCGAATTAAAGCAGCAAACCGCTTAACTTCGCAGAGATAGGAAGAACCTCCCTTTCGAATTCAATACTAAAAAAGAGCGCTTTAAAGCGCTCTTTTTTTATTTCCAAAACAAATCGTTAGCTTTGTTTGACTGGCGTTTTCACGGCTGCACGCTTCCCAAACCAATAGCCCAAGCCAAGCGGTGCAAAGAATATAACGGCAATGAACAGAATAAAGTAGATGATGGTACTTTTGACAAGTTCAATCAGCTTAGTCATTGCGAGATTCACAACCTCTTGCGACACTCGATCCATATCTTGAGCAAACTTCTCGCGCTCATGGGTAATGATCTGTGCGATTTCTTGACGTTCTCTGGCAACCATCAGCTCTATAGCTTGGCGTTCTTCACCCAACTGAGATAAACGCGCCTCCGTCCTTTGATCGATATCGTCAACCAAAGGTTGTAACTCCAGCGCCATTTGTTCTGCCAAATAACGCATGTACTCTGGGTTGTTATCGATAAAATCCCTCATCGAATCAGCGGTAACTTGCAAACTATTAAACGCCGCATTGACTTTTTCGATACTGGCAGAGCTATTCAAGGCCAACAACTGCGCTTTCCACGTCATAATTTTTGGTGTCTGTTCTGATACCAGACTTAGACGATCAGAGACATCCCCAAGTGCTTCTGGCATCGTGCCTAGCGTTGTAACGGCTTCCTCTTCGCTAATTTGGTTTGCATCTAACCACCCACGGTAAGCCGGAGTCCTAATCATGCTTAAATCAGCGAAGGGATGCTGCTTGGCGAACTCTGCAACAAACGTTTGTGTCTTGATGTATGCTTCTTTCTTCAATAAAGATTGAGCCAGTTTATCGACCTCTTTCGCTAAATAAACGGAAACTAACTTGGCCTCATCAGACGCAAAGAGCTCATTACCAGAAGCGGTAGTAAAGAACTGTTCCATTTGTAGCGTGAAAGTCCATGTATCAATCAGTGCAGCCATTGGGGACACTTGATACGCAGAAGCTTGGATGCCTTCTTCAGCATTTATCTTCCAAAGTAAAATATAAGATTGATGAACTTTATCATGAGGATCATATTGTTCGTGTAGTGCATCTGCTGCTTGCTCAACCTGAGCAAAAAACTGCTGTGCATACTCACGAGTCAAAAGACGCATATTGAGCTCTTGTTTGGTAAGAGGGACGGTTTGACTCTCGATCTTGACTTCGAGCAGGGAGCACCCTGAAAGCATCATAACCAGCCCTATCAACATAATTGAAGACATTCGGCGAACGGACATGAAAACACCTTTAACAAATTGTATAGAACAGGAATAAAGCGAACTAAGTCATATAGTTCGAGCCTTTATTACCTCAACTCTTATGACATTAAGTCAGAGCAATATCAATCTGTTAGCGCTTCTGTTATCTTTTCACTATTGAGTACATTATTAGCAAAAAGTATGGTTTGTTTTAGGACATCATCTAAACATGCCAACTTCTCTTCCGGCACTTTTTGCCCTTGTTTAATCAACAGTTCAATATCACCCGAAATACAGTGCAATGGCATTGCACCTAAACTCCCTGAGACCCCTTTAAGACTGTGTGCGGCTCTTTGAGCTTGCTCTTTATCCTCTTCTAACAGCTGATACATTTTAGTGCCATCGCCAGAGTGATCCTGAATAAAGACCTCCAGTAACATCCGCACAGCGCCCTCGTCACCAGACAGAGAATCTAACATTTTATTGATATCTATGTACGGCTCACGTTCCACTACTTCCACTTGTGATGAATTCACCTCATTACAACTTTCTTCGTTCATTTGGACGTTTTGAAAATTTTCTGACTGAGCTGAGGGAACAGCGTTAGCTCCATTTTTATCATCGCCAACTTGCTCTGACTTTTTATCATCGGTTCTGGGTAGTGGTATCGGTTGAATCGTTTTTGGGGAGAAGGCTCCCCATGAAATGAGGAAAAGGAGCAAACCACTGATTACAGACAACCAAACAATAAAAGTCATTAGCTTCTGTTCCAACTGATCATTTATCGAAGTTAACTGGTTCGGGAAATCTGGATTAAGCAGGTGATTGGATAAATAACTGCCCTGTGCCTGAGCAGATAGTGCGCTTGAGGTTTGAGCAAGCTGGCGCTGAAGAGCGCTTCGCTCTTCGGGAGAGAGCGTCTCTGATTCAATAAAAAGTCGGTCTAAGTCACGGTAAGTATCGCTATTCGTTGCAGAGTCACTAAAGACAGACTCAAAAACAAGCGCACCTAAG
The DNA here is from genome assembly GCF_033338655.1 of Vibrio sp. Vb1729. NCBI lineage: Bacteria > Pseudomonadati > Pseudomonadota > Gammaproteobacteria > Vibrionales > Vibrionaceae > Vibrio > Vibrio sp. Vb1729. Next base: position 27,616 of record NZ_JAWOTB010000006.1, read on the forward strand.
CGATAGTACATTGCCTGAATTTGCTCAGAGTTTTCTGTTCGAGCACGGCTGCTTCGTAACTGTTCTGCTAACGAAACCAATTCACTGTCACTTCTCACAAAAGCTCGAGCACTTTCTAAAAATCGGTCGGTCGTATAAAGCAATTGAGTGATATCTGGTGTGATTTTCCCTTCAGAAAACTCACTTTCAAGCTGTAAGCGAACTGCATAAGCCAACTGAAGTTTCAGTGAAATTTGGTCGACGTGTTTAACACGGTAAGGCAGATCGAAGTTAAAAAAGTGCCTGACTTCTTCAACTTTACTTCCTAACTCATTTACAGTCGAAATCGTTTGAATCGTTTGTTTGGCTTGCAGCCAAATGCCAAGTGCTAAAACACACCACAAAACGAACCAGAACCAAACAAACCGCCGTATTCCTTCTTTTAGCTTCAGCAACACTTGCCCCTCGCATATCTCCATTAATTACAAGCATATACTATGGATGTTTCTTATTCACATAAAAAAAGAGAGCCGTTTGCTCTCTTTATTTAACGATATGATTTTAGTTGCGACTTAACTGATCTTTTAGATTTGGAGGCGTCCCTTTAATCGTTAAGGTATCCGTCTCTGGATCATAAAAAATACGCTCGCCAAGTAAGAGACTATCGAAGCTAATATTCAAACCACCACCAGCTCCAACAAATTTAGTCAGTTTGCGAACCGTCGCACGATCACCTGGGAAAGACTCTTCAAGTTCGTACCCTTGCTCTTTGGTGAAATCCATAAAGCTCGTGCCATCTTGGCTTTGAGGAAGCTCTCCGGAAAGCTCTGAGATTTGAACTTCATCACCGGATTTAATTTGCTCATTGCAGTAGTCGTAAACTTGTTTCTTGTACTCGTTCACTTCTTGCTTTTCTAGCTTCGAGTCAGCACAAAAATCATCCACCGCCTGCATCAACACTAAGTTTTGTTGTTTAGTATCTAAGCCAATATCCGCTTGCAGAAAATCTAGGAAGAAGTCCGCCACTTTACGGCCAACGCGTCCTTTAATGTATTGCAGATAACGATTGGATTCCTTGTCGGTCTCGTAGCTCGACAGGTCGATGCGTGCGGCAATATCCATTTTGGTGATATCTAAGTAATCTGTCGCACTGATGTCCAAACCTTCGGTCACTTTTAAACTCTGATTCATTGGTAAGATACCGATGAACAAGTAGTCCGTTGCTAAACTCTGATACTCTGCGAAAACCAAGATACCTTCATCCGCAAATGGGTACTTAATCAACTCTTCTTTCAAGCGATTTGCACTAATTTGTGAGAAGTCGTAAAAATCTCGCTCTCCTTTGCGCATTTCTTGAAGCCAAAATTGAAATTCGCTGTCTGACTGGAAAGCGCCAAAACCTTTACCAGCTTTAGAATGGAATACTCGGTGAAGCTCAGCGACTAAGTTTTCTGTAGATGCATCGTTCTCTAATGATGCTGGACGAAAGTTTACAACCAGCTCGTCCTGATCGTTTTTGCACAGTTGATGCAGAATAACGTTTGAAAGATGAAGACTCATAGTGATTTTATCTTGCTACAAGGTTTTAGTTGATGGGCATTGTAGGTTATCATAAGCCGCTTTTACTATCATTATTAGAGTCTTTATGCCGATTACATCTAAATATACTGACGAGCAAGTAGAAAAAATTCTTGCTGAAGTAGCAACAGTTCTTGAAAAACATGCTGCTTCTCCTGAGTTGACGCTAATGATTGCCGGAAATATCGCAACCAATGTCTTAAATCAACGTGTTGCTGCTTCACAACGCAAAGCGATTGCTGAAAAATTTGCTCAGGCGCTGATGTCTTCTTTAGAAACACCAAAAACACACTAATCACGGACAATAGAACACATACATGGTAGACAGCGGAAACTCATACGGCGAACGTGTATCTCGACTAGTTGGTTGGGGTCACTGGTTTGCATTCTTCAATATCGTTGCGTCGATGTTGATAGGCACACGCTACATTGTTCAGTCTCCTTGGCCCGAGACGTTACTTGGTCAGTTTTATCTGGCGGTTTCTTGGGTTGGTCACTTTGGCTTTCTAGTTTTCGCACTTTACTTGCTTGTTCTATTCCCGTTGACGTTTATCCTGCCATCGCGGAAATTGTTCCGTTTGGTGGCAGTGATTTTCGCAACCGTTGGGCAAACCATATTATTAATTGATACCCAAGCGTATCAGTCGATCAATTTGCACTTAACTCCCGTTGTCTGGGAGTTACTATTCAGCGAAGACAAAAGTGCGCTCAGCACTGACCTACAACATTTATTTGTTGTGATGCCGCTGATCTTCCTTATTCAACTCGCACTATCCGAATGGGTATGGCGAAAACAGCGCAAACTATCTCATAAGCACGTAGGACGCCCTCTCGCGGCCGTCTTTTTCCTCAGCTTTATGACCAGCCATTTGGTTTACATTTGGGCAGATGCGTATTTTTACAACCCAATTACTAGCCAGCGTTCAAACTTCCCTTTGTCTTACCCGATGACGGCGAAGAGTTTTATGGAAAAACATGGTCTACTTGACCGTGAGGAATACCTAAAACGTTTGGCAGAAAACGAAGGCAACGTAGAGTTAGTCAACTACCCTCTTGAAAAGCTTGAGTTTAACCGCCGAGTTAATAAGCTCAATGTGTTGATGATCAGCATAAACAATTTACGAGCGGATGCGCTGAACCAAGAAGAGATGCCTAACCTCTATGAGTTTGCTGAAAACAATCAGAACTTCCGTAATCATTACAGCTCAAGTAATGATACATACGGGGCCTTTGGTTTGTTCTATGGCTTACCGACCAGTTATGCATCAAGCATCAAGGCGCAAGGTGCTTCCCCAGTATTGCTCGATGTACTGAAAGATCAGGGCTACAACTTTGGTTTATTCAGTGGCAGTGGGTTTGAAGATGATCTCTACTCAGAAATTATTTTCCGCGACTTGAACTTAGCGGAAGACCTAGATGGCACGCAAGCTCATACCGATAAACAATCTATCGCAAACTGGAATACATGGTTAGCAGAGAAAGCAAGTCAGCCATGGTTTAGTTACATCGAAGTCACCACCGTTGATAATTTTGAATCGATTCCTTCAAATAATGACGAAGAAATGCCTGCAAGTGAGCGATTCAAAAAAGCTTATGAATATGCAGTGAAGTCGGCGGATAGAACTATCGCCGGTATTATTGATGAACTGGAAACGACGGGACAACTGACAAACACCATCGTAATCATTACTTCTAATCACGGTAGTGAATTTAACGAAACCAATACGAACAGCTGGGGAGCAAACAGCAACTACAGCCGTTATCAATTACAAGTTCCGATGGTGATCCATTGGCCTGGAATGCTGGCTGGCGAATTTAATCACAGCACAAGTCACTTGGACCTCTCAGTTACACTGTTGCAAGATATGCTCGGCGTATCTTCCAACCCATATGATTACAGTAGTGGTCGCAACCTATTCGATGAAAGTCGTCGTCGCTGGATCTTGGCGGGCGATACTCGCGAGCTTGCCTTAATTACTAGCTCACAAACCACAGTGATCGATAAGTTTGGCAACTACAAGCTGTATGACAAAAACTACAAACGACTTCGAGATGATGCACCGAAGTTGCCAGTTTTGATGCAAGGTTTAACTGAGTTACAGCGTTTTTATTCTAAAAACGATTAATACCTAGCAATCCATATACTATTCAAACTCCCCTTTTTGGGGAGTTTTTGTTTATTTCAACAACACAAACCACAAATTTGCGCAGTAAACATCCAATCAGTTCAACTAGGGGTTTACAACATTTTCAAAGCCTTATATTATGCGCCTCAACAACGGAGAGATGGCTGAGTGGTTGAAAGCACCGGTCTTGAAAACCGGCATACGTTAATAGCGTATCTAGGGTTCAAATCCCTATCTCTCCGCCACATTTAGAAAAAGCCCGCTAAGAAATTAGCGGGCTTTTTCGCATCTCCAGACTTAAAAAGATTTGTACAAATCACTTATCACTTCTTGAACGCAACTAAGCACTCCACCACACTCAGAAAGAACCCACAAAAAATTAATGCCCTTTTCGTTCGTTCCAGTGTTGAATCAATTTGATATTTACGTCTAGTTGTATCTACTCATCAATAAAGACTTCTTTAGCGGCATTGATAAGCTGCAAATGGATTGGGACGAGGTCAGCATGATTCGTTCGATATCCACCTCCAACGACAGCTGCGACAGGGATACCTCGAGATTTCACTGTTTGCATTAAAAATCTATCACGTTCTAAGATCCCTTGCGTCGACACATCAAAATATCCAAGCTCATCGTCTTGATGTATATCGACACCAGCATCGTAGATAACTAAATCAGGGCGATGAAGATTAAGTGCCATATCGACCACTTCTTTAAACGCCATTAAAAAGTCCTCATCACCTGTTCCTCGCACCAAAGGCACATCGAGATCAGACTGAGGCTTCCTCGCTGGGAAGTTTTTATCACAGTGGAAAGAAAGCGTGATGATATCTGGCTCATCGTCACATAAAGTTGCTGTTCCATCCCCATGGTGAACATCACTATCAATGATCAATACTTTATCGACATGCTCGACTTCGAGCGCTTGCCTGGCCGCGATCACTAAGTCATTAAATAAACAAAAACCACTGCCAAACTCTTTGTGTGCGTGGTGATACCCACCACTCAAATGAATGGCCACACCGTACTCAAGTGCCTTTTTTGCGGTCAGAGCCGTGCCCGCTGCTGACGTTAGCGTTCTGGTAATGAGAGACTCACTCCAAGGAAAACCTATTCGGCGCATCTTCGCAGCTGGTATGTTTCCACTAACAAGTAACTCGACGTATTCCTCGTCATGAACACGTTTTACTTCCCCAACAGTTAATGCTTCGGGCTGGAAAAACTGCGTGTGCTCTTTCCAGTTATCTTTCTCTATATGCACCAATACCGATTCATAGAGGTACTGGTATTTCATAATTGGGTAACGATGCCCCTCTGGCAACTCAAGTTGAGAATAAATCGGGTGGTAGATAAATGGCAGCATGAGAAATTCTTAATAACAATGGTAACGAAATAGTATCAACTTAAAGGGTTGAATAAAACGCAATTTAATTGATAATGATTTTCAATATCAATTAAATTTAATATACATATGAATTCTACTTTCTTTGCTATTCTCGGCGCACTGTTTGGCTCTCTTTGTGCTCTGTCCCTATTTTCATCTCTCGTTGTTGGTGCGTGGTGGTTGGTTGATTTTATTGTGCTTAGCTAACACAATGACTTTCAACTGAAATCAAAAAAACATAGGTGTTTGTATGAGTCAAACCGTCTTTATTACCGGAGCAAATCGCGGCATTGGCCTTAGCTTAACTGAGCTGTACCTGAAGCAAGGCCACCAAGTACATGCTACTAGCCGTTCCTTAGAGAACAGTTCAGAACTACAAACTCTAGCCTCACAATTCAGCAATCTAGTTTTGCACGAACTGGATGTCACGCACTACGAACAAGTCGCTAAGCTTGCCGATAAACTCCCTGCCATCGACTTACTCATCAATAACGCAGGATATTACGGCCCCAAGGGATATGGCTTTGGAAATACTGACGTAGAAGCATGGCGTAAAGTCTTCGAAGTAAACACCATTGCTCCGTTAAAACTGGTTGAGTACTGTTACCCTCGCTTACAACAAGGCAAGATGAAAAAGATTGCTTGTATCTCATCAAAAGTCGGCAGTATGACCGAAAATACGTCCGGCGGCGGCTATATTTATCGCTCATCGAAAGCGGCGCTTAACTCGGTTGTTAAAAGCTTAAGTAATGATTTAACACCTGAAGGGTTTACTGTTTTGGCGCTTCACCCTGGTTGGGTAAAAACGGCGATGGGCGGGCCAAATGCTTTGATAGATACGCAAACCTCCGCGCAAGGCCTAGCGAACGTGATAGAACTGAGCACACCGCAGCTTTCAGGTCGATTTATTAACTACGATGGTACTGAGTTACCTTGGTAGCAGCATTAAGACACAACCATCACTAAACCAAATACCATCAAAGCCAGGCTTCATAATCGTGACTTGGTTGGCAAACATAATGTTCATCAGTGATCCACCAGCATAATTCGCGCAATCTAACTTGAATTTATCTACATCCAATCCAGACTTAGGAAAAAGTAGAACAAATAAGGAGAAAGCTCGATGGCAGCAGATAGGGATTTGGTTAATTTTAGCGAAGAGCACGAACTAAATTACTGCTTGAGAAGTGCTGGTAAACGCCAAACTCAAGCGAATCGAGATACATTAGTTGACTTGGGCAACCAGGTGAAAGAGGTACTGGACAAACGCGTGTTAACTCAAGGTGAAGTAAGAGGCGCGATCCAAAACCACGGTGACCTGTTCGAGTAATCTATTTTCAAGCATGCGCGGTGTTTAATTACACCGCGCTTGTCCTATGCCTGCTTACCTTTGGTTGCACGAGATTTAGTCGCGCCACCATTCTTTGAATAACTGCGCTTTTTACGTTTAAACGCAGGACGTTCCACCTTGGGTAAATGACGTAATGAATCAGGGATAGGGCCTGCTTTTACTTGTGCCATCAAGCTATCAATGCGTTGTTCCAGTGCTTGCATGAACGGCTGATATGCTTGATTTCTCTCTGCCATACCTTGTAACTGGTGCTCCCAATGAGCCGTCATATCAGGGTATGTTGAATCTTCTGGCAAGGCATGAATGAGACCTCTTCCCGCAGGAGAACTGAGAATTGACTTACCTTGACGCGTAAGCAGTTGGCGTTTGAACAGCGTGTCCAAAATACCAGCGCGAGTCGCTTCCGTGCCTAGCCCATCAGTGTCACGAAGGATTTTTTTCAGTTCTTTATCCGCAACATAACGGGCGATCCCGGTCATCGCTTGCAACAGCGATGCCTCGGTAAAATGCTTTGGTGGCTCGGTTTTTCGGTCTTTTATTTCCCCTTCACGACAAGTTAACACGGTGCCTTCGGGTAGCGGTGGCACGGCATCAATACCTTCATCTTCCTTGTCAGTTTTGCCCATTAGCGCTTTCCAACCCGGCGAAACTAACTGACGACCTTTCGCGACAAACGTACCACCAGCGATATCGAAAACCAATTTCGCTTCTGCGTAAACCGCCGCCGGATAGAACTGCATGAGGTACTGGCGCGCAATCAATTGATACACTTTCATCTCATTGCCGGAAAGCGCATTCACATTAGCTTGCTTCGGTGTAGGGATAATCGCATGGTGTGCATCCACTTTTTTATCGTTCCAGGCTTTGGACTTTAATGTTAAGTCTGCTCCCTGAACGGCAACTTGCAACTCTTTTGCGTTATTCGCAATAGCAGTTGTCACCGTCCCTGCTTGTGAGTAGTGTTCCATCGGCAAATAGCGACAATCTGAACGCGGGTAAGTGATCAGCTTGTGCTTTTCATACAATGCCTGACAAGTATCTAGTACTTGTTGCGCACTCATACCATAGCGCTTCGCGGCATCGATCTGTAAAGCAGATAACGAATAAGGTAATGGTGCTGATTGCTTGGTTTGCTTTTGTTCCGACTCTGTCACTTTTGCGGGTTGATTTGCAATACGGTTTGCAACATTTTCTACCAACTTACGGTTTAATACTCGACCTTCTTCGTCCTGCCAAGGCTTGCATGCCTCACTTGGCTTCCAACGAGCACGAATATCAAAAGTACCATTGGCATCTTGATATGGGATCAGAGCATGTAGGGTAAAATAGTCCTTCGGGACAAAGTTTTCGATTTCTTCATCACGACGCACCACTAAGCCAAGAACTGGCGTTTGCACTCGCCCTACCGAGAGAACACCTTGATACCCTGCTTTTTGACCAAGCAAGGTATAAGCACGAGACATGTTCATACCATACAGCCAATCAGCCCGAGAGCGGGCCAATGCAGAAACTGAAAGTGGGATAAACTCGCGATTACTGCGCATAGAACTGAGAGCACGTTTAACCGCAGGTAAGTTTAAGTCGGAAATCAACAAACGCTGTGTAGATTCCTTCTTGGTTTTAGATAACTTGCAATAGTCGAGAACTTCATCAACTAACAGCTGACCCTCTCGATCTGGGTCTCCTGCATGAATGACTTCGTTAGCCTCTTTGAGCAATTTACGAATCACTGTTAATTGCTTACTTGCACTTTTCCTCGGTCTGAGCTGCCATTGCTGCGGAACAATTGGTAAATCTGCCATATTCCACTTTTTATAACGCTCATCGTAAGCGTCGGGTTCGACTTGTTCGAGTAAGTGGCCGATACACCAAGTAACGATATCCCCGTTCCCACAGCGGATGAATCCTTGATCTTTCTTTTGAGGGTTTGGCAGTGCAGCGGCAATCGCACGGCCTAAACTTGGTTTTTCAGCAATAAACAGACGAGACATAACGTTTTGGAAATAAATATAATTAGGGCCACATTATCGAATGTAGCCCTAATAAATCAAGAAAAACTGTATAAATAAACAGTCAGTTTATTTAAGTTTTTAGTTATAGGAATTCAACAAACTGAGAAAGGTCACGCTCAGGAACTTTCATCGGTGTACAACCAGGCGTGCCTAAGTACAAGAAACCAACAATCTCATCGTCACCCTCTAAACCAAATGCTTGATGAACTTCTGGATGGAACATCCACTTACCTGAGCGCCAAAACCCTTGAAAGCCTTGCGCTACAGCTGCCATTTGCATCGCTTGTACAGCGCATCCCGCAGATAAGTGTTGCTCTAGTGCTGGTACTTTCTCATGTTCTGTTACTTTAGCAATCACCGTGATCACCATTGGTGCGCGAAATGGGGCATTCTTTACCTTTTCGACCACCGCTTCATCACTATTTTCAGCTTCTGCCGCTTTTACCAATATATCTGACAGTTTTTTCAAACCATCGCCCTGTGCGATAACGAAACGCCAAGGGGTTAATCCCGCATGGTCAGGCGCACGAAGGCCAGCACGAATGATGTTCTCAAGTGCTTTACCTTCTGGAGCAGGCGCGGATAACTTCGCGATAGATCGGCGATTGAGCAAAAGATCGAGAGCGTCCATGAAAGAATCCTTATTGAATATCGTTGTTATTTTGTTTACGCCACTTTAGCACAATCTGCTCCTGCGAATAACAACCGGTTTTCTGTGGGCTTGATAACGTGCTTCACTTAACATCAATCTGGGTTTAATGTTAATTTATTCGCGAAATGAATAAGTTGAACATAGGCAGGTTGATGAACAAGGACAAACAAAACAGCATTTACGAAAAGATCGTTAATGACGAAGATGCCCGTGCCTGTAAGGCGATTCCTGAATCAGCTTGTCATCAAGTTCCCGGCAACTTTCTTAAAATAATTCTCGCTCAGTTTTTAACGAAAGTCGGCGATGCGTTAATCAATCCTAAAGTCACGTTGCCGTGGATACTACAAAGTCTCGGGGCACCGGTTTACTTAATTGGTTGGCTGGTTCCTATTCGTGAATCAGGTTCCCTTATCCCACAACTTAGCATCGCGCACTACATCCGACGCATTCCAGTAAGAAAATGGGTCTGGGTAATTGGCAGCATCTTGCAGGCTCTTTCCATATTTGCAATCGGATTGGTCGCATTAACTCTAACAGGAGCAGCTGCGGGTTATGGTGTGATTGCATGTCTTGTGATCTTCAGCCTCTCACGCGGTTTAAATTCCGTCGCATCAAAAGATGTATTGGGCAAAACCATCCCTAAAAACCAACGAGGTCAAGTCAACGGCTGGTCTTCAAGCGCTGCTGGCCTGGTTACGCTGCTTTTCGCTAGCCTTCTGGCACTAGCCTGGTTATGGGACGTAGAGCCGACAGAGCGCTTTTACGGTCTGAGTTTAGGCTTAGCGGGCGTCATATGGCTCATCGCGGCATTCGTCTATGCGCGAATTAATGAGTATGCCGGTGAGGTAGATGGTGGTCGAAATGGCGTCCTTGAGGCATTTAAACAACTCGCGTTACTTAAAACCGACGTGACCTTTCGTCGATTCGTTATCACGCGGACACTATTTTTATGTTCTGCGTTGAGTGCACCGTACTACGTTGTGCTGGCACAGCAATCTCTGGGTGGACAACTCTGGGTGCTAGCTCTCTTTATGTTTGCGAGTGGCTTGGCCTCCTTTGTGTCAGGTCCTTTCTGGGGAAGAATGTCCGATCGCTCTAGCCGCAGTGTTATGGTCATCGGCGCAACGATGAGCGCGCTACTTGGCGTTGTTTTATTTGTTTACGATACGTGGGTCACCGCTAGCCAAAGCTTCCTATTCGTGATTCCTCTGCTCTACTTTTGTGTGTGCATTGCCCACGACGGAATACGAGTCGGACGAAAAACCTACTTAGTTGATATCGCAGAAGGTGACAAACGGACAAGCTATGTAGCCGTGAGTAACACGGTGGTTGGGATAATGCTGCTTCTAATGAGTTCTCTTGGTGTCATGTCGAACTTTTTGAGCCTTTCAGCTGTGGTGTTAGTGTTCTCTTTTATTACTCTTTCTGGCGTGGTAATGGCCAAACAACTGCCAGATATTAGTGACTAATTCTATACAAAAAAGCTGCGCTCAAAGCGCAGCTTTCATAGTAAACACACCTTGAAAGACTAGAGTTTTACCGCCAATTTAACGCCTTGACGAATCGCACGCACAGCATCAAGTTCACCCGCATGGTCAGCTCCGCCAATGATATGAATTTTCTCTCCAAGTTCAGACCATTTATCTTCAAATGGACGAACAGACTCTTGCCCCGCACAAATGACGACTTTGTCCGCGTTCAATAATTGTTCTTTTCCATCTACATGAATGTGCAAACCTTGATCATCAATTTTATCGTAAGACACGCCACCGACTAAATGTACGCCACGTTTTTCAAGGGTACGTTTATGGATCCAACCTGTTGTTTTACCCGGACCTTTACCTACACGACCTTTACGACGCTGAAGCACCCAGACTTCTTTATCGCTGACCGCATCAGGATAAGGGTATAAACCACCCGGTTGGGACATCTCCTTGTCGATTCCCCATTCATGCAACCAGTCATCCAACGTTTGTCCAACTGGCTCTGTGAGCATGGTCGCGACATCTACGCCAATGCCACCAGCACCAACGATAGCCACTTTCTCACCGACTGGCGTTTTGTCTCGAATGAGAGTTTGATAGTCGACGACTTTCTCTGGATTATCAATTCCATCAATATTGACTTTACGTGGCTCAACACCCGATGCCATCACTATCTCATCGTATTCTGTGAGTAAGTCATAGTTCGCTTCCGTCGATAAGTGCAGATTCACGCCTGTTTCATCAATACGGTTAGCGAAATATCGTATCGTCTCTCGAAACTCTTCCTTACCAGGGATCTGCATCGCAAGGCGGAACTGACCACCGATGCGGTCGTTCTTTTCGAACAAATCAACCTTATGGCCACGTTCAGCCAGTGTGGTCGCACAAGCCAAGCCCGCAGGGCCAGCACCAACAACTGCAATGTTTTTCTTTTTAAAGGCTGGTTCAACAACAATTTCGGTTTCATAGCACGCTAGAGGGTTCACTAAGCAACTGGCGCGCTTACCTTTAAACACGTTATCTAGACACGCCTGATTACAACCAATACACGTATTAATAAGCTGCGCTTTTTCCTGTTCGGCTTTAGCAACAAAGTAAGGATCGGCCAAGAATGGGCGCGCCATCGAAACCATGTCGGCATGACCTGAAGATAAAATGCGTTCTGCTTCATCTGGCGTATTTATACGGTTGCAAGTGATAATAGGAACCGAAACGTGAGGTTTAACTTTTTCCGTAACCCATGTAAACGCACCGCGTGGTACTTGAGTCGCAATTGTCGGAATTCGAGCCTCATGCCAACCGATACCCGTATTAATAATCGTGACGCCAGCCTCTTCAAGTGCTTTCGCCAATTCGATAACGTCTTCAAAAGTGCTGCCCTGCTCGACAAGATCCAGCATAGAAAGACGGAAGATGATGATGAACTTGTCACCTACCGTCTTGCGTACCGCTTTAACAATTTCTAGCGGAAAACGCATACGTTTTTTATAGCTGCCACCCCATTCGTCGTAACGCATATTAGTACGTTTACATAAGAATTGGTTTATCAAGTAACCTTCCGAGCCCATTAACTCGACGCCATCATAACCAGCAAGCTGTGCTAACTCCGCACTATTAGCAAACGCGTCGATGGTTTTCTTTATCTGGCGGTCGCTCATTTCACTCGGAGCAAACTTTGCAATTGGCGCTTTAATGCCAGATGCACTTTGCGAGAATGGATGCATTGCATAACGCCCAGCATGGAGAATTTGCAACGCAATTTTACCACCGTGCTTGTGCACCGCTTCTGTCACAACTTTATGGGCTTTAGCATGTTTTGGCTTGCTGAATTCAGCACTCAACGGGTGTAAACGACCGCGTAAGTTAGGAGAAAAACCTCCGGTTACAATCAGTCCGACACCGCCTTTCGTGCGTTCTTCATAAAAAGCAGCGAGCTTGTGTAATCCTTCTTTGTGCTCTTCTAAGCCCGTGTGCATTGATCCCATCAGAACTCGGTTTCGTAATTGTGTGAAACCGAGGTCCAGTGGCTTTAATAGGTTTGGGTACATGGCAGACATCACTTAACATCCATTGTTATTATCATGGTCTGACCAGATTAAGCCTGCTCAACCAAAAAATCAAACAAGCGTTTACATTTTTGTAACACCGATCAATCTCGTGTGAAAATATGCCAATTGTTGAGTGGTCGTGATAAGCTAAAAAAATGTTATCTTTTGAGATCTTAGAGATAAGAACCCATACTTTGTTAGACTCGGCGTAACTATCTCGTTATGGAGACAAGATGAAAAAACTCTTCAAATTTATTGGTTTGATATTTAAAGGGATATGGAAAAGTATCACTTTCATCAGACTCGCACTGGCAAACCTAATTTTCTTGCTGATGATTGCCGTTTTCTACTTTGCCTTTACTTATACCGGAGACGGTCAACCTGTCGTCGAAAAAGAATCGGCATTGGTGATGAACCTTTCAGGCCCAATTGTCGAACAAAGACGTTATGTAAACCCAATGGACTCTTTTGCTGGTTCCCTTTTGGGTAATGAGCTACCGAAAGAAAACGTCCTTTTCGATATCGTTGATACTATTCGCTACGCGAAAGACGATCCTAAAGTGTCTGGATTAGTGCTAGCACTGCGAGACATGCCAGAAACAAATCTCACGAAACTACGTTACATCGCGAAAGCGTTGAACGAATTTAAAGCATCAGGCAAACCCGTTTACGCCGTAGGTGATTTCTACAACCAAAGCCAATATTACTTGGCAAGTTACGCTGACAAAGTTTATCTGGCACCTGATGGTGGTGTATTGATTAAAGGTTACAGCGCTTACTCAATGTACTACAAAACGTTACTTGAAAAGCTTGACGTTTCCACTCATGTTTTTCGCGTAGGTACTTATAAATCCGCTATCGAACCGTTTATTCGTGATGACATGTCCGATGCGGCGAAAGAGTCAGCAACACGCTGGGTTACTCAATTGTGGAGTGCTTTTGTTGATGACGTAACAACAAACCGAAACATTGATGCGAAAGTGCTTAATCCAACCATGGATGAGCTGATTAACGAGATGAAGTCTGTAAATGGCGATATTGCTCAGCTCGCAGTCAAATTGGGGCTAGTGGATGAACTCGCGACACGCCAAGACATTCGCACTCTATTTGCAAAACAGTTTGGTAGCGACGGCAAAGACAGCTACAACGCGATTGGTTACTACGACTACCTTGCAACGATTCGTCCCGATTACACACTACCTCAACACGACATCGCCGTTGTTCTAGCCAGTGGCGCGATTATGGACGGTCAACAACCTCGCGGAACTGTTGGTGGTGACACGGTCGCAAGCTTGCTGCGTCAAGCACGCAATGATGAAAAAGTGAAAGCGGTCGTGTTACGAGTAGATAGTCCAGGAGGCAGTGCCTTTGCTTCTGAAGTGATTCGTAACGAAGTAGAAGCTCTGAAGCAAGCAGGTAAGCCGGTTGTTGTATCCATGTCGAGTTTGGCCGCTTCTGGTGGTTATTGGATTTCAATGAGCGCAGACAAAATCGTTGCTCAGCCAACAACCCTGACGGGCTCCATTGGTATATTTAGTGTCATCACCACGTTTGAAAAAGGCTTTAGCAAGTTAGGTATTAATACTGATGGCGTTGGCACATCGCCGTTCTCAGGTGACGGTATTACCACTGGCCTTTCTGAGGGCGCGTCTCAAGTGTTCCAATTAGGTATCGAGCACGGTTACAAGCGCTTTATTTCTCTAGTTGGCGAGAATCGCGATATGTCTCTAGAGGAAGTTGACAAGGTTGCTCAAGGTCGAGTTTGGACTGGCCAAGATGCACTATCCTTTGGTCTTGTCGATCAAATGGGTGACTTTGATGATGCTGTAGAGCTAGCGGCGAAACTAGCGAACGTGACCGATTACGGCATTTACTGGGTAGAAGAGCCTCTTTCACCTACTGAACTATTTCTGCAAGAGTTTATGAAACAGGTGAAAGTCTCTCTAGGTATTGATGCAACAAGCTTGCTACCAAAAAGTCTTCAACCCGTAGCTCAACAATTCGAACAAGACGCAAGCTTGCTCCAAAGCTTCAACGATCCTAAAGGTCAATACGCATTTTGTTTGAACTGCCAAGTGCAGTAGTTTTTCCATCAATATTACAAAGGGCACTTCTACTTGAAGTGCCCTTTTTATTAGGCTTTGCATCTCCTCAGATGACTTTCTGATGCTGTGCGTATAGCCTCGCATCTCAAGGTTATTTAGGTATATAATCCCCGCCTCTGTTCCCCTACACGAAAGAAAAAACGATGACTAGAAAACACATCTACATCGCTTACACCGGTGGTACCATCGGAATGCAAAAATCCGACCACGGCTATGTGCCTGTTGCTGGCTTTATGGAAAAGCAATTAGCAAGCATGCCCGAATTCCATCGTCCTGAAATGCCGGATTACACCATCCACGAATACGACCCTCTGATTGACTCATCAGATATGACACCTGCTGACTGGCAGCAGATTGCGAATGATATTCGTGACAACTATGACAAATACGATGGTTTCGTTATTCTACATGGTACTGACACCATGGCGTACACTGCGTCCGCATTGTCTTTCATGCTTGAAAACCTTGGTAAGCCAGTGATTGTAACGGGTTCACAAATCCCTCTCGCAGAGCTGCGTTCTGACGGCCAAGCAAACCTATTAAACGCGCTACATATTGCGGCAAACTACCCGATCAACGAAGTAACTTTGTTCTTCAATAATCAATTGATGCGTGGTAACCGCAGCACAAAATCTCATGCAGACGGTTTTAATGCCTTTACTTCACCAAACCTTCCTCCACTATTGGAAGCTGGGATCAATATTCAAGTTAGCAACAGCGTAACCGTTGGTGCACAACCAGAAGGTGAGTTTAAGGTTCACAACATCACGCCACAACCAATCGGTGTGATCACCATGTACCCTGGTATTTCACACGAAGTTATCCGCAACACGCTTCGTCAGCCCGTGAATGCGATGATTCTTCTGACTTTTGGTGTCGGCAATGCTCCTCAGAACCCTGAGCTGCTTGGTCACCTGAAAGAAGCCTCTGAGCGCGGCGTTATTGTTGTCAACCTGACTCAGTGTTTGGCGGGTAAAGTGAATATGGGCGGATATGCCACAGGTTGTGCGCTCGCAGACTCTGGTGTTATCAGTGGCTTTGACATGACGCCCGAAGCGGCGCTGGCAAAACTACACTACCTTCTAAGCCAAAACCTTTCTTACGAAGAAGTAAAAGAGAGAATGCAACAAGTACTGCGTGGTGAAATGAGCCTGTAAGTTCAAGCTTTCTACGATCTAAAAAGCCCAATACAATTTGGGCTTTTTTCTTTCAAAATCAAAATAATAAAATTTTGAGAAATAAGGCGTAAGGATTAATCAATGTTCGGATTCACACGAACAATATCGCTCTCTTCTCCGCTGAATTGTTTTTTAAGCTCTTGTTTTGATTTAAAACTGATTTCACCACCGGCTGCAACCGTCATATGCTGCGCATCAGTATTATGTTTTGATTGATACAACATCACAGCTTGCATACACGAATCTCGCTGCTCTTTAGAAAGTGTTGTACCCTCAGGCCATCTTCCCGTTTCTACTGCATAGACTAAGCGATCATAAACTTCTGGAGTCATCGCTTGTAATAGTTGTTCTGCGTCCATAGTGTACCTTCTTATTACATTCTATTTACAGAACATAACGGGTTAAGAAACTGAGTCAAGAATACGAAAATGAATTGGTGTAACGGATCACAAGCAAAGCCATGAAAAGAACAAACTGGTTACTTCTCAGCCTCGCATGTTTTGTGCTATCGGGCTGTTTTGAAGGTAACGTGACAACCGAAGAGTTGTGCCAAAAAACACCAGAGCTGCGTTGCGAGCAGCTCAATATGGATGACGGCCAATGTCGAATTCCAAGAACAAATTTGGTTTGGCATCGGTTTGAGCAATTGAAAAACCCATCAGAGGCCAACCAAATCATCGAATACGGTCTGGTCGCTGAATATAGGAAATGCTTAGAACTCGCCTCCCAGATCACCCCTATTGATCAAAGTGCTCTCAAAAGACAACGCTTTAATGCATTGGTACACAGTATTGATGAGCTAGAGCGCATCGTAAACGAGTTAAAAGGCTCAGAAGACCCGGCTACTTTGTATTTCTTATGGTCTCAAACGGGAGATACTCAAGCTCGGCGCGCATTTTTACAAATGGAAGGGTCTCCCCAATTAAATAATGCTGAGATGCAATATGCATTAGCCACTTTTTATACCAACCGAGATACCAAGAAAACCCTGGAGCTTCTTAATAACGCGTTGTCTTTATCTGATGAAGACAACATCAATCCGGTCATTCTCAAGTCAATGGCAAGTATTCATCAGGGGCTTGGAGACAAAGAGCAAGCGTATCTATGGGCAATGGTCGCGAAGAGATTCGACGTACCGCTTGCTGATGAAAAGCAGCTCCAACGTATGTTCAATTTCAGTCATCCAGAGCGATATAAGCAGTTGGATGAATTAGCCGAATCGGTGGCGAAAGCCATAGAGAAAGGTATCTATTCCCCAGCAATGATACCCAGTGAGATATAAACGAAAAACTCCCGCAATGAGCGGGAGTTTTTATTTAAGTCGAGCGACACTCAGATCACTGTTGAGCATGAATCATCCTGAAAGGATAAAACAATCTCGAGCACAATTTTGTCGTTATTATTCTGATTTGTTGAAAATTAACGACACAGAATTAACACAAAAACGCTCTCCTGTGGTCTGTGGGCCATCTTCAAAAACGTGCCCTAGATGGCTATCACACGTTGCACAACGAATCTCTGTACGTACCATTCCGTGACTTAGATCTTCTAAATAACGCACCGCTTGGTCGTTGATAGGCGCATCAAAACTTGGCCATCCGCAGCCAGAGTCATACTTGTTATCAGAGACAAAGAGAGGGGCATTACAACAAGTACAAGCATAAACACCAGTTTCCTTATTATGCAGTAGCTTACCGCTGAAAGGAGGCTCTGTACCTTGCTCTCGGCAAACACGGAACTCTTCATCAGACAGTTGCTCACGCCACTGTTCATCTGACTTCGTCACTTTTTTCCCGCTTTGTTCCACGACTTTCGGCTCCTTATTTACTGTTCTTGGTATTGACTTTTTTAGCAAAAAACTTGCTTCTCTTAACAGTTGTAGCACATACTTTCTCACCAGGACACCATGCGTAATTAATTTGATAAGAGCACTTATCTCACCAGTTATATTACGCCAACTGGGCTACAGAAGAATCAGTGAAAAGTTTAAAAAACGTACATTTGCAAAGAATTGTTAAAAAAAGCGTCGCTTTTTTTTGACTTTAAACAAGTTAAGTCCGATTATCACTTGCAGATGTTTACTGGATTCTGTAATTTTACTACCAGTTATCTTTAATCAGAAATTAAGTTGTGGAGCAACTATAATGACTATCAAAGTAGGTATTAACGGTTTTGGCCGTATCGGTCGTTTCGTATTCCGTGCAGCGCAAGAGCGCAACGACATCGAAGTAGTAGGTATTAACGACCTTATCGATGTAGATTACATGGCATACATGCTTAAGTATGACTCAACTCACGGCCGTTTCAACGGTACTGTTGAAGTTGAAGGCGGTAACCTAATCGTTAACGGTAAAACTGTACGTGTTACTGCAGAGCGCAACCCTGAAGACCTAAAATGGGACGAAATCGGTGTTGACGTTGTAGCTGAAGCAACTGGTCTTTTCCTAACTGACGAGACTGCACGTAAGCACATCACTGCTGGCGCGAAAAAAGTTGTACTAACTGGTCCTTCTAAAGACGCTACTCCAATGTTCGTTAACGGCGTAAACTTCGACACTTACGCTGGTCAAGACATCGTTTCTAACGCTTCTTGTACTACTAACTGTCTAGCGCCTATCGCTAAAGTTCTTAACGACAAGTTCGGTATCGAATCTGGTCTTATGACTACAGTTCACGCAACTACAGCAACTCAAAAAACTGTAGATGGTCCTTCTGCTAAAGACTGGCGCGGTGGTCGTGGTGCTTCTCAAAACATCATCCCATCTTCAACTGGTGCTGCTAAAGCTGTAGGCGTTGTACTTCCAGAAGTAAACGGCAAACTAACTGGTATGGCTTTCCGCGTACCAACTGCTAACGTTTCTGTAGTTGACCTAACTGTTAACCTAGTTAACGGTGCTTCTTACGAAGACATCTGTAAAGCGATGAAAGAAGCTTCTGAAGGCGAACTAAAAGGCGTTCTAGGCTACACTGAAGATGCAGTTGTATCTCAAGACTTCATCGGCGAAGTTTGCACTTCAGTATTCGATGCTAAAGCTGGTATCGCGCTAACTGACAAATTCGTTAAAGTTGTATCTTGGTACGACAACGAAATCGGTTACTCAAACAAAGTTCTAGACCTAATCGCTCACATCTCTAAGTAATTAGAAAGTTAGCAATTAGCGAATAACTTCGTTAAAGAAAAGGCGGCTCTAGAGTCGCCTTTTTTGTATCTGGAATTTGAGAGAATGCAGGCTCGATGTTGCATTTAATGTGCGAAGCGCGTCTAAAAGCTCTCCCCCAGCGATAGGAAACTACACATGGATTTAAAAACTCTCCCAGCCCTAACGGTGCTATCTGATAACGTCACTATCGTTGAAGTTGATCAGATAAAAATCGTCCGCGTGATTCATGACAAAGCAACGGCAGGCATCTCGCTACACGGTGGTCATGTCGTGTCGTTCACGCCTGAAGGTCAAGAAGATCTGATCTGGATGAGCGAAAAAGCTGTCTTCGATGGTAAAGCTGCTCTTCGCGGTGGTATTCCGATTTGTTGGCCTTGGTTTGGGCGTATTGCTGCTCCAGCTCACGGCTTTGCCCGCACCGCAGAATGGGAGTTGGTTGAACATCGTGAGAACCATAACGGTGTGATTGTTGAACTTGCTCTGTTCCCGACAGAAGAAATCCACGATATTTGGCCCCATATGTTTGACGCTCGTTTGGTGATTGAAGTGGGCGATGAGTTAAAAGTGACGCTCAAAGTCATGAACATCGATGACGAGGCTTGGACCTTCTCTGGCGCATTACATACTTACCTAAACGTTGGAGACATTAAGCAAGCACAAACGACAGGCATGGGTGCCGAGTACATTGATAGCTTGAAAGCTGATGCGGTATGCCAAGGTGGTAATGTTCTACAACTAACAGACACCATTGATCGCGTTTACACGCAACCAGAAGCGAAAATTTTGGTAAAAGACCCGGTATTGGATCGTACGCTAAACGTACACAACCAAGGCCACAACTCTGCAGTATTATGGAACCCTTGGGCAGAAGGTGCGCAAAGCATGGGTGACATGGCTGACGATGGTTATCAAACCATGTTGTGTGTGGAGTCTGCTGTTCATGCACCAAGTATTGAGCAAGGTCAAACGCTCCAACCAGGTGAGACACATGAACTTGTCACTGTCATTTCAGCGCAGTAAGAATCACCATATAAAGGCCGGGGATACCCGGCTTTTTTTGTAATAAAAGCTCTGCCTAGATGGTCCTATCTTTACTAACTTATTGGTTACTGGTCACTTTTGACGGTTTCATTAATAAATATCAAAAAAATTGATCATATAAACCGATAGCATACCGATACAAAACTCATAAATAATAAAAATATCAGGAATTAGTCTATGTTAGAGAGATACCGAAATCAAAGTGTCGGATTCCAGTTGAAACTGGTGATCACTTTGTGTCTATTCATTGCTTTCAGCAGTATTGCAGCGCTTGTTTACCGCAACGCTTCCGATGTTCTATTGGAAAGCACACTGAAAGAACACCAATCTAAAGTAGAATCAATGGCAAAAACCATTGCTGGCCAATTCGATGCTTACCTGCACACCGCTAAAGTCCTCGAATCTACTTTTCGCAATGGCTACCTTGCCGGTGTCTATGTCGAAAATTACACGGTTGACTTCATGGGACATGAAGTACCAAACATCACTCAATACAGTGAAAGCTTAATTAATGACACCAAGTTGGTCGACAGTTTCACACGTGATACCGGCGCTATAGCAACGCTATTCGCACCATTGGGTGACGACTTTATTCGGGTGTCCACCTCCCTAAAAGATCCACAAGGTCAACGAGCGGTCGGAACCACGCTAGGCATCAATCATCCTGGTTATCAGCAACTTAAAGCAGGACAACCGTATTACGCTCAAATTAAATTGTATGGCGAGCGCTACATTACCTACTATGCCCCAATCAAAGATGCGACAGGAAAGGTAGCAGGCCTATCGTTTATTGGCTTACCAGTAGACCAAGCGACACAAACCTTGTTCGATGCACTCGAAGAGATAAAATGGGGCGACACTGGTTACACCATTATCGTTGATAACGACGACAACAATCTTGGTAAATACCTACTTCATCCAGCAAAAAGCGGCTCAGATTCGTCAATACTAGAAGTCGCCGACTACAATGGTCACAAGCCTTTTGGTCAGATTTTCGAACAATCTAGTGGATTAATTCGCTACCCTTTCGAGTACCAAGGTAACGTAGGCGAAAAGTATCTTGTCTACACAGAGGTTCCAGGTTGGAATTGGAAACTGCTAGGCGGTACGTTTATCAAAGAAGTTACAAAAGGTAGCGACACGCTTCTCACACTCATTGCCATCATTTCTTCGGTAGCGGCAATCATTACTTTTGTTGTACTGACGCTTTTCTTGAATCGCAGCTTACAACCTCTCACGACTCTAAACTCATACATGACTCGCTTAGCGGGCGGCGAAGTCAGCTTGAACATTCCAGCGTCTCGTAAAGCATCAAAGAATGAAATTACGAACCTGAGCTCGGGTGTCGCCAGTATGGCAAGTCAGCTCAATGAACTCGTTGGTAAGATCCGTTCAACAAGCGACTTAGTGGAGAGCAACTCCACCAGCGTTGCCAACGATGCACATAGCAATTTGACCCAAGCCGACCGACAACAACAAGAAGTCGAGCAAGTTGTGACAGCGATTGAAGAAATGGCCTCTTCCGCTCAATCTGTCGCACAACAAGTCGAAAGCATTGCGGAAAACGTACGCTCAGCAAATACTGATAGTCAATCTGGTCTCGCGATTGTTGAAGGCGTATGTATCGACGTTGCTCAACTTAACGATCAATTGGATCAATCAGCAACGGCTATCGAGCAAGTAAATCGCGATAGCGAGAGTATTCAAACCGTCACTAAAATGATTGATGACATTGCTGAGCAAACCAATTTACTTGCCTTGAATGCCGCCATTGAAGCAGCACGAGCAGGTGAGCAAGGCCGTGGCTTCGCAGTTGTAGCAGATGAAGTGCGCACACTTGCGCACCGAACCCAAAGCTCAGTTCAGGATGTCGTGGAAATTATCGAGAAACTAAAAGGGTCGACTCATAATGCAGTTAATATGATGACAGACAGCCAACGCAGTGCAAACCAGGTCTTGGACAAAGCACAAGACGCGGGCACAGCATTAGAAGCCATCGCAGTACAAGTGCAGTCGATAGCCTCTCAAGCCGACGCCATTGCAGCGACTTCAGAAGAACAAGCTCAAGTTTCACAAGAAATTGCAGCAAATGCCCATTCTATCAGTGAACTTAACCGAGAAAGCCGCAACACGAGCGCAAAAACCTCGCAAAGTGCCATTGAACTTCAACAACAAGCACGAAACTTGAAAGAGCAAGTCGACTTCTTCCACTAATACTTAATAAGAGCCGACCCAGTCGGCTCTTTTTGTTTCACTTGAGACCATGCTTTTTGATAGAATTTGCCGCCCTACTTTCTGTTCGAGATCGTCATGAACTATCAATGCCCTCTATGCCACCAAGCTCTAGCGTTAAATGAAAAAACGTTTAAGTGCGAAAACAATCATCAGTTTGACTTAGCAAAAGAAGGCTACGTTAACTTGATGCCAGCGCACCACAAACGTTCTAAAGATCCTGGTGACAACAAAGAGATGATGCAAGCTCGTCGTCGATTCCTTGAAGGAGATTACTACAACCCAATGCGCCAAGAAGTGGCGCAGCTGTGTGCAACATACACTGAGGGGAGCACCCATCAATTATTAGATATTGGTTGTGGTGAAGGTTACTACACAGATCAAGTACAAAAGACGATAGAAACACAAGCGAACCATGCCACGATTTATGGCTTAGACATTTCCAAAGTTGCCATTCGTTACGCGGCGAAGCGTTACACGCACTGCAACTTTAGTGTGGCTTCTAGTCACCGACTTCCCTTCGCAAATGAATCCTTAGATGCCATTTTGCGCATTTATGCCCCGTGTAAAGCTGAGGAGCTGCAGCGCGTTGTAAAAAACGACGGCGTTGTTGTCACGGTTACTCCTGCTAGCCGCCACTTATACCAACTGCGTGAGCGCATTTATCAAGAAGTTCGTCTTCACAATGAAGAACCAGAACATATTGAAGGGTTTGAATTAGAGCACCAGCAGCATCTTAACTATGTTATGGACTTGAAAAACGGAGCCGCAATCGATTTATTGCAAATGACGCCATTCGCATGGAAAGCAACCGATGCTCTTCGTGAAGAGTTGAAATCCGCTACACTTTTCCAATGTGAGGCTGATTTTATGTTGCGTGTATATCGCAAAAAAACACTCAATTAATAAGTCAAAAAAAACAACAAACGCAAATAGTTATCATTTATATTGATTCATTGCTCAGCCTCCATTAATATCATCCGGACATTTTTGGAGGCTTTTCAATGCGCTTTTCTACTTTGAGCTTGCTCTTTGCAGGCTTACTTACTGGTTGCTCTTCATATACGCACACCAACTCTCACGCAACCTCAGCGGAAGTCACTAGTTTTTACGACTATCAACTATACACCCCTTCTGGCGAGCACATCGCTCTAAGCAAACTGCCAATTGAGCTGCAACAAGCAGATGTCATTCTTATTGGTGAATGGCACACACACGCCGGCGTTCATCGCTTTCAAACCGATATGCTCAAACAACTTACGTCCTACGACCGCTCACTCGCGTTATCTATGGAACAATTTACCCGCGACAAACAACCTGTTGTTGACGCTTACCTACGTGGGGAGATCGGCGAACAGTACTTAATGAAACAAGCCAACGCTTGGCCCAATTATGAAAGCGACTATCGCCCTCTCGTGGAGTTTGCTAAGCAGAAAAATCTCCCGGTCATTGCAGCAAATGCACCAAAGAGCATTGTCCGATGCATTGGTCGACAAGGGTTAGATTACATTAACAAGCTCGATGATGATCAGCGGATGTTCATTGCACAAGCCATCAACACTGGTAGTAGTCCGTACAAAGAAAAGTTCATGGCATCCATGCATCACGGTAAGCCAGAGCAGACGGAAAAACAGTTTGCAGCTCAAGTTACCTGGGATGAAACTATGGCGGAATCTATCGTTAGCTACCTAGACGACAACCCAGGCGCTCAGGTTGTCCATGTTGCAGGCAAGTTTCACACCGAGCAAGGGTTGGGTACGGCAGCATCAATCTTAAGCCGCAGCCCGAGCTTAAAAGTGGTTGTAATTAGCCCAACAGATAACGTGCTTTCTGATAATACGGACTATCAGTTAGAGGTTCTCGCACCACCAGTACGGTATGTACAAGATGCTCACCGCATGGCGGCATATAAACATCTAACTAAACGCAATAACGATCTTCAATGTAAGTAGCTGCTCTTCAATTTAAGTTACTACCTTGCCGTTGCGTTGCATCATCACACCGCTCCGAGTTCATCGAGTGACAAGGGTCTGCTTCCTGCTGGTCTATTTTTTGCTAATGATCACCAATAGAAACTAGAAGCGGCAAAAGCAGACCTGTTTTTATCCAAATAGCTTCAGAAATAAACTTTGCCGCCGATAAAAATATAACTGCTTTTTACCCGCACTCAGTGACCGAGTGTCGATGTTCCAAGGAGTATTCGATGAATCCAGTAGGAAGCACTTCTGTTAATAGCTATGCCAAACAACCTGTCGCCTCTAAACAAGCAAGTATTGCACAAGAAGAAACTAGTGCTTCGCCGCTGAAAGTCGAACACAATAAGGTGACGCTTTCGACCGAGGGCAAAGCGCTACTTGCCGCTCTGCAACAAATCGAGCACGACAGCAAGAAAATAGAAGCAGAAGATAAATCTGTTGGTGAAAAGGTCGAATCTTTCACACATGGTGCGCTTGGCATGGATCACCCCGATAAAATCGAGAAAGAAGAGGATGGCTCATATTCTGCGGGTCAATACCTTTCTGCGGCACTTACCGTTGGTGGCATTATATTGGCATTAGTCTGATAACCAGTCTGATAATCGTCACGACAACAAATCCTATTTGAACCAAACACTTACTGCAGCCCATAATTTAATAAGCCAAAGAACGATATGATGCAAACGTAAGTGAATTCGACCGCTCTTGTGGCCCGATAATACATGCTCGTTTATTGCTCCATAAACTAGGTTTCTTGTGAAGGCACTGAATGGATAACTTTAGTCCATGCTTTCAACTCCTAAGCGTAATCCAAGCCCACGTTTGTGGGCTTTCTTCTTTCCAAACTAACGAACGTTAGAGAGCGACTCATTTTTTCTGCAAAACCAAACAAAAACGACAATTTGGTTAAACTTTTATTACCGACACAAAACCTTCATAAATCATTGCTTTAATGCCTGCGCTTTCAATAAACAAGGAAAATATAATGAAGCGCTTAGTATCTCCAATCGTTACGGCAGTGGCTGCATCTACCCTCTCTTTCAACGCACTCTCAGCTGAAATCAAAAACGTCATTTTGATGATCGGCGACGGCATGGGTCCTCAACAAGTTGGTTTACTCGAGACCTACGCAAAACACGCACCTAACTCGGTTTACAAAGGCGAAAGCACAGCGTTATACAAACTCGCTCAAGAAGGTGTGATTGGATCATCACTAACCAATCCAGAAGACGCAATTGTCGTCGACTCTGCGTGCTCAGCTACGATGCTAGCGACAGGAATCCCTACCGCTTCTGAAGTCATTGGCATTGATAGCCAAGGCAACCATGTCGAAACTATTTTGGAAAAAGCCAAAAGTAAAGGTAAAGCGACAGGGCTCGTCTCTGATACGCGTATGACCCACGCAACGCCAGCAGCATTTGCCGCTCATCAACCACATCGCTCCCTAGAAAACAATATTGCGGCGGATATGCTCGAAACAGGCGTAGACGTGATGATGTCTGGTGGACTTCGTCATTGGATTCCAAAGTCGACAAACGACAAGGGAGAGACATACGAGCAGCTTGAAGCGCTCACTCAAGGAAATGTCTACCTAAAATCGAAACGCAAAGACGAACGCAACTTGCTTACTGAGGCGCAAGACCAAGGTTACAACCTGGCTTTCAGCCGCGATATGCTCACACAAGCTAAAGGTGACAAATTACTTGGACTTTTTGCTTACTCAGGCATGAACGATGGTATTGCCTACAGTCAAAGCAAAAACGATCCAAAGCGCACGCAGCCATCGCTGAAAGAAATGACCACCAAAGCAATCGACATTCTTTCAAAAGACAAAGACGGTTTTTTCTTGATGGTTGAAGGCGGCCAAATTGACTGGGCTGGCCACAGTAACGATGCAGGTACGATGCTGCATGAAATGCTTAAATTCGATGAAGCGGTAAACTCAGTTTATGAGTGGGCAAAAGGCCGTGATGACACCCTGATCATTGTTACTGCTGACCACGAAACCGGCTCTTTTGGCTTTAGCTACTCATCAGCAAACTTGCCTAAACCACAAAAACGCGACGGCGAAGCATTCAAAAATCAGGATTACGCGCCAAACTTCAACTTTGGTCAGTTCGAGATCCTCGATGGTTTATACAACCAAAAGAAAAGTTACTACGGCATGATCAGTGAATTCCAAGCGCTTGATAAGAAAGAGCAAACTCCAGAGAAGTTTGCGGAAGTCGTGAACGCAAATAGCGACTTTTCGATTACGCCTGAGCAAGCAGAACGCGTATTAGCAAGTAAACCAAATCCATACCGACTCGCTGGACACAAATACTTAAGCGAAGAGAACGTACCGACAATCAATGACTTTGATGCTTTCTTTCCTTACAACGACCGTGGCAACTTGCTAGCGCGTGAGCATGCAACAAAGCAAAACACAGTATGGGGGACGGGTACTCATACGCATACTCCTGTCAACGTATTTGCTTGGGGACCTGCAGAAACTATCCTTCCGGTATCAAAAATCATGCACCACTCGCAACTAGGCGAGTACTTGAAGCAACAAATTAAATAATCAACTTGCACTTACTTCACAACTCGTGATGTTTCAACGCTCTCGCAAGGGAGCGTTTTTTTATGCATGAAAACAGTTGACGTTTTAAATCGTACACCACAATAATTATGGGTCTTTAACTATATGAATAAAGAAAATGTGCGAAATCTTTGCTAAGCAACCCCAAGACAACTATCAGTTCATCACCCGCTCTATCCGTATTGATGGTCACGCGACCAGTGTAAAACTTGAAGCGAGCTTTTGGACAATTCTTGAGGAAATCGCTAGTGCTCAAAACATGACGGTTCCTAAATTCATAAGCACTGTTTATCAAGAAGCACTCGAATACAATGGTGAAGTGAACAACTTTGCCTCCTTACTTCGATGCGCTTGCCTCACTTACGCCCGCCAACCTCAAGAGACCACTCGTCAAGCACTTGCGCAACTTAACAGTTAATAGCAACCAACCGAGCAATAACCATCCTAGGCTATGCATCCGTATTATAAACCCTTGAGCATCTTCTAATTTGTCGTACTAGAGTACTACCCAGACTCCTTTTGAAATCGCTAACCTGTGCGGACTATCAAGGAGTACCTATGACAAAAATGATTCACACCATGATCCGAGTAAGTGATCTGGACCGCTCTCTACAATTTTACTGTGACGTACTTGAACTAGAAGTCGCTGATCAATACATCTTTGATGGCTTTTCTCTAACCTATCTAGCCAACCAAGAAACTGGCTTTGAATTGGAACTGACGCACAATCACGACCAAAGTGAGCCCTACACTCACGGCTCAGGTTACGGCCACCTTGCCGTCAGCGTGGAGGACATTGAACAAGCCCACAAACGCATTAAATCTCTCGGCATTGAAACTGGTGACATCAAAGCCTTTGACCATCAACAAAAGCATTTAGCAACGTTCTTTTTTGTAACCGATCCTGATGGTTACAAAATTGAGTTCCTGCAACGCCAAGGGCGTTACCTATAACAAAAAGAGTAAACATTATGATTCACTTGACGGCTACCTTTCATGCACAACCGGGAAAAGAACAAGAGTTGAAAGAGGTACTTACCCGAGCGCTTGAACCTACTCGCAATGAAGAAGGTTGCGTTCGTTATCAATTGTTCCAAGATAAAGACAATACATGCCACTTCGTTTTTCAGGAGCAATTTAAAAACCAACAAGCATTTGAGCTTCATGGTAAAACAGAACACTTTGCTCTTTTGATTAGCCAGATCGACAACTTGTTAGAATGCGAGCCGAAACTGGTGTTCTTTAACGAACTGTAACTATAGCGCTAACCGAAGATCAAAAAAGGCACTCTATCTAGAGTGCCTTTCACTAGTTGGGATCTGTGATTAAGCGTCTTGCTTCTCCACCATATGCAAATGCACATCTTGTTGTGGGAAAGGAATCGAAATACCTTCTCGGTCGAAGCGTAGTTTCACTTCTTTTGTCACATCCCAGTATACATCCCAGTAATCATCCGTTTTTACCCAAGGGCGCACAATAAAATCTACAGAAGACGTATTTAATGTATGAACTTTGATCATTGGCTCTGGAGTGCGAAGTACCGAAGGGTGAGAGGTAATGATATCAGACAATACTGACTCCGCTTTTAAGAGGTCATCCGCATAGCCAATGCCAAACATCATATCCACGCGGCGAATGCGTTCATGCGTGACGTTCTTAATAACATCTCCCCAGATTTTACTGTTAGGAACAATAATAATTTGGTTATCAAACGTACGGATTGTAGTGTTCACCAAACTCATATGGCTTACCTTGCCATCCACGCCGCCAGCATACACAAAATCACCAACATCAAATGGGCGATAAATAAGCAGCATCATACCCGCCGCAAAGTTGGATAACGTGTCTTGCAACGCGAAACCAATAATCACACCAGCAATACCGAAACCGGTTAGGATTGGCGCTAGGTTCAAGCCAAGCTGAGATAAGCCCACCATGATACCGATCACCCACACGAATTTGCCGGACATCGAGATAAAGAAGTCCTGCATCAAGTGGGAAAGTTTTAAGTTTTTCGATGCAACTGCCTTACGGACGACTTTGCGCGTTAACTTAGCCAGTCCGCGAGCGATCAATAAAATCAGCGCAAAAACAAACAACTGGAAGATATGCTGCGGTGCATTCTCGGCCAACCAATCCAGTGCCGAGTTGGACCAGTGACTCAGTATTGACCACACAACTTTGGTATTCAGTAAATCATGGGTGATATTACCCGTCACTTCAAAAATTTGGCGTTTGTATTCAGACGTTTCTAAACCGACTTTATCACCAATTGAAATCAGGTTGCGTAAGCTTTCTGTCGCAATATTTAGCCTTTGTTTAGTAATGAGCTGACTAAGTTGCAACGACGCTTTTTCCGACTCTGGGCTAGACGAAAGTTGGGAGCCAATGATCTCACTTTGCTGACTCAAGTACTCAATTGAAGCAGACAGTAAGCGCATACGTTTATCAATTTTATCTTTTAGTTCCGCTTCTGCGCGCTCGTTTTGGGCCCCTAGCTCCTTCAACCAAGCGAGATTTTGCCAGCTCGAATCGAAGCTAACATCAAGATAACGCTGTAGCTCTCGATAATCATTAACAAGAGCAAGCTTCTCTTCATCCTTAGCCTTATTTAAATCCTCGACGACTTTCTTTATTTTTTCCGATAGATAGTTCGTCGCATCCTCAGAGTATTGTTCTTGTTTTTTAACTAGCAAGATCAGCTTGTCGCGAGAGATAGTTTCACGTTCAATCGCTGACGCTAACTGGCTTCTTAATTCTTCATTCTTTTGGAATAGTTGCAGTTGAAGGGCATCACGCTCGTCGCCACTCGCTTGCGAGAGGCTTTGGGATAAATCCACAATCTCTCGGTTCAAGTTGTCAATCGAGATTTCGGCAGCAGAAGGCTCTTGGATATCGTCAGTAGCAGTCGCATGAACAGCCATTGGGGAGAACATAATGACGGCAAGTGCGAATAATGTCACCCAAGATGTCAGGCGCAGTTTCTGGGGGAAATGAAACGTCATGTTTACCTCATAGGGAACAATCCTGATCAAAACAATCAGGAATAGAAGTGTAAAGCGTTGAAATCATACTCCTAAGTTTACAACACTAAATAATAAACTGAGCAGCATTTCGTTAGCGAGACGTCAAAGTTGGGAGCCCCAATAGCAAACAAGCCTTTCATTTAATCAATGAAAGGCTTGTTTGTATTCGACTAAGGACGGTTGGGATGATTTAAAATGTGGTCTTCCCAATCCACCACATCAATCTCGTAAACAACTTTGTTACGGACACTTTCCCCTGCCGCATGCATTGCGGACTTAGAGCCTGTAATCAACGGATGCCATTCTGGTAAAGGCTGCTTTTCAGCCAACAGACGGTAAGCGCACGTGTGTGGCAGCCAAGTAAAATCGTCGATGTCTTCTCGGGTCAGCTTGGTGCACTCTTCACCCGAAGTGAAACGGTTTGGGTAATCCTTACATGAACACGTTTTACTGTTCAGCCAGCTACAAGCCACATTGGTATAGTAGATTTCATCGGTATCTTCATCCATAAGCTTATGCAAACAACATTTGCCACAACCATCACAAAGAGATTCCCATTCCTCTTCTGTCATCTGCTCTAACGATTTACTTTGCCAAAATGGAGTGCTCATACTTCAGGTCTCACCAAGGGAATTTAGGGGGCGATTTATACTCTTCTCAACGCAAAAGTTCAAGTTTTGAGAAGATCTTGCATCCTTCCCACATAACGGTGGAGATATTCAACTACTTTCGTTTTACTGTTCTATCCTTAAACAAGTTTCCATTACTCAATTGATCAAGAAGGCATTAAGGAGTTTTCATGGGTATTATTTCTTGGATTATTTTGGGCTTAATCGCCGGCGCACTTGCTAAATGGCTCATGCCAGGAAAAGATGGGGGCGGTTGGATTGCAACAATGTTACTTGGTATTGC
The DNA here is from genome assembly GCF_033338655.1 of Vibrio sp. Vb1729. Classification (NCBI taxonomy): domain Bacteria; kingdom Pseudomonadati; phylum Pseudomonadota; class Gammaproteobacteria; order Vibrionales; family Vibrionaceae; genus Vibrio; species Vibrio sp. Vb1729. Next base: position 58,442 of record NZ_JAWOTB010000006.1, read on the forward strand.
AGGGGCATTTGTAGGTGGCTTCCTTGGCGGCATTCTCGGTTTCGGCGGAGCAACTGGCGTCAACATTGGTAGTATCATTACCGCAACACTAGGCGCATTTATTCTGTTGTTTGTTTATAACCGTTTCTTAAAATAATCACGATGATTTAAAAGCAAAAAACCAAAAAGGGAGCGTAATGTTAAGCGCGCCCTTTTATTTTTTTCTTTCTTCACTCTTCCAATCCACGTCAAAATGACCATAATTGCCCCCTTAATTTTTAAGAGGTTTACATTATGGATTGTCGATTAGGATGTGGAGCGTGCTGTATTGCGCCAAGTATCTCTTCACCAATACCTGGAATGCCCAAGGGCAAACCTGCAGGTGTTCGTTGTGTACAACTCAACGACGACAATTTGTGCAAGCTATTTGGTAAGCCTGAACGCCCAAAAGTCTGTCACGATTTTAAACCGTGTCCGATTGTATGCGGCAACACCAATCAAGAAGCACTCGACAACATCACTGAATTAGAACAATTGACGTAATGCGACTCTAGACCACACGTTTAAAGTTAGTACCTCGGTTGTTTCTCTCCGAGGCAGTAATCAAAGCAAACTCAAGATTTAGCACTCCCCCCCTCAGCCTTTTATCTCACCCTTGAGAACTCTTGCCACATAGCGTTCCATTTGCGGTTTTTGCGCGATCTCCCTCACAATTTATTGACAATTCTCGACTATGTTCAGCGGGTCATTTAATTAAAGATCAGGAAAGAACATGAATAAGTATTTGGCTGAGGCTTTTGGCACGTTCTGGCTAGTGTTAGGCGGCTGTGGTAGCGCGGTGTTGGCTGCGGGTTTCCCTGAAGTGGGTATTGGTCTGTTGGGCGTTTCTTTGGCATTCGGTTTAACCGTTCTGACGATGGCATTTGCTATCGGTCATATTTCAGGTTGTCACTTGAACCCTGCAGTGACAGTTGGCCTTTGGGCTGGCGGTCGTTTTGAGACAAAAGACGTTGCTCCCTACATCATCTCACAGGTGATCGGCGGGCTTATCGCAGGTGGCGTGCTTTACGTTATTGCATCTGGACAAGCAGGATTCGATGTTGTGGGTTCTGGCTTTGCCGCCAATGGTTATGGTGAACACTCTCCAGGCCAATACTCGATGATCGCTGCACTTGTGACTGAAGTTGTCATGACGATGATGTTCCTGATTGTCATTATGGGTGCAACAGACAAACGTGCGCCACAAGGCTTTGCACCTATCGCAATTGGCCTGTGTTTGACTCTCATTCACCTGATCAGCATTCCTGTCACCAATACGTCAGTAAACCCTGCTCGTAGCACGGCAGTCGCAGTATATGTGGGTGACTGGGCGGTTTCTCAGCTATGGCTGTTCTGGGTTGCGCCTATTGTGGGTGGCGTGCTTGGTGCGGTTATCTACAAAAACCTTCTTAGTGAAGAATCGAACGATTAATCGTTCCCAACTCCCAAGATCAAAAAAGCCGCTGAGTTCAGCGGCTTTTTATTAAATTCTGTGTCGACCTAATAGCGAATGTGACAACGTCGTGCCATCAACAAGCTCTAGCTCCCCACCGACAGGCACACCATGCGCGATGCGGCTGGCATCAACTTGGTGCTCTTTACATAGCTCTGCGATGTAGTGGGCAGTGGCTTCACCTTCAACTGTTGGGTTTGTCGCCAAAATCACTTCGGTAATATCACCGCGACGTAAGCGGTAATCAAGGACATCTAATCCAATATCACTTGGACCAATACCATCTAATGGCGACAAATGCCCCATAAGAACAAAATACCGACCAGAATATTGGCCTGTTGCTTCAACGGCTGCGATGTCTGCCGGGCTTTCTACCACACAAATTTGACCATTTTCTTGGCGTTTTGGGTTGGTACAAATGTGACAGACTTCTTCTTCGGTGAAGGTTCGACACTCAGTACAATGACCTATTTCTGTCATTGCCTGACTCAGCGCATCTGCAAGCTGCAAACCGCCTTTTCTATCGCGCTGTAACAAATGAAAGGCCATACGCTGCGCTGACTTGGGGCCAACCCCAGGTAGACAACGTAAGGCCTCCATCAATTGCTCCAGCATATGACTGGTACGCATTAAAAGTCCGCTTAATTAAATATCAGCAGATTAGAATGGCATTTTCATGCCTGGTGGTAGTTGCATACCGCCAGTTACAGAAGCCATTTTCTCTTTTTGAGTTTCTTCAACACGACGGGCTGCATCGTTGAACGCCGCAGCGATCAGATCTTCAAGCATTTCTTTGTCGTCTTCCATCAAACTTTCATCGATGTCAACACGACGTACGCTGTGACTACCAGTGATAGTAACTTTAACTAGGCCAGCACCAGACTCGCCAGTTACTTCCATATTCGCGATTTCTTCTTGAAGCTTTTGCATGCGATCTTGCATTTGCTGGGCTTGCTTCATTAGGTTGCCCATACCGCCTTTACCAAACATGTTTATCTCTCTGGTTTAATGAGGTGTTGCATCAATTAATGGGGTTATACCTTTGGGTTTTCAACCCCATTCCATTCGATTATTAGATAGGGCGCACACTATCTTTATCAAGCTCTGCAGCAAAACGACGTTCAATAAATTGAACATTTGGATCGTTTTCTAAACTGTTCAGCGCTTGCTGCAATTTCTCTTGGTAGAGCCTATCTCTCAGTTCAAGTGGTGTTTCTCCACTCTCCCCTATTTCGATGCTCATGTGGCACTCTTCACCCAACACGGTATTAAGTGCTTTAAGCAATTCGGCTTGAGCTCTATCAGTATTCAAATGAGCTTGGCTGCTTCTCAATAGTAACGAAACGGTTGTTCCTTCCTTACTATAATGAGAGTTTAGCGCAAGTTGCTCTACCAGCTTAGGGATCTCCATTAAGCTGATTAGCTTCGCCCATTCATTATGTTCTAATGACTCATCGATGAGCTTTTGTGCCATTTCAGGCGTTTTCTCATGCTCAAGTGCCTGCTTGAGCTGCGTAGGTGTCAGTTTTGTATTTACTTTTGTCTCAACAGGCTTGCTTGGACGCCAGCGATACGCTTCCTCAACTTGTGGCTCCGTCGACTTCGGAGCTGAGTTTGGCGACACCTGCGCGGAATTGCCATGCAATTGCGCTACTCGGTCGATAACCGATTCTGGTTGTGCAGATGCCGCTTTAGGCTTTTTTGAGCCACCATTTTGAGGAGTGTTCTGTTGTAGGCCTTGACGCTGAGAACGTAATTGGTGACGTAAACCGCTTAGACCACCGCGCGCCGGTGTTGAAACGCTCTCTTGCACTTGTTGAGGTGGCGTTTCATGCTGCGGTGCAGGGTTTTCGCTCATCGGCGGCGCCATATCATACTGTGGCGGAACCCTCTCATATCCACTCGCGTGATATTCAGGTTGTGAATTGGATGAAGGTTGAGGCGCCACTTGTGGTGAGCTTTGTGCTGGACTCGGCTGCTGAGCTCGAGGAGCTGCTACTGTCTGAGCTGGTGCAGTCTTTGATTGACTGGCACTTTGAACTGGGGCTGAAGCTGATTCGCAGTTACTGGAAACAACATTTGCCCCACTGTTACTTGATGGGCGGAACGCCATCATACGCAGCACAATCATTTCCAGACCGACTCGCCCATTTGGCGAGAGGATCAAATCTTCACGACCTTTCAATGCAATTTGATAGTAAAGCTGAACGTCTTGCGGGCTTAGAGCTTTACTCAACAGCTCAATTTTCTCTGCATCTGGTTGTGCTCGGTCTAACGATGCGGGCAACGCTTGATACATCGCAATTCGGTGTAACTGTGTTGCGACTTGCTGCAACAAACCATCCCACTCAACACCATTTGCCGCTAATTGTTGGATTTTATCCATAGCTTGTTGAGGTTTCTTGCTGCTGATTGACTCTAGTAAGTGAATCGCTTGGTCGGTATCAATCGTCCCCAACATGTGGCTGACAATATCGGCTTGCACCGCACCGTTACCTAAAGCTATTGCTTGATCAGTCAAGCTGAGAGCATCACGCATACTGCCATCTGCAGCATGTGAGATCATACCCAACGCTTTTGGCTCTGCTGAAACTTGCTCTTGACCTAGGATGTAATCAAGTTGCTGGTGAATATCATCAACGCTGATTGGTTTCAGATGAAACTGAAGACAACGCGACAATATAGTGACAGGCAGCTTTTGTGGATCAGTTGTTGCGAGTAAGAACTTCACATACTCTGGCGGCTCTTCCAGGGTTTTCAACAACGCATTGAAAGAGTGACGCGATAGCATGTGCACCTCATCGATGAGGTACACTTTAAAACGTCCACGAGCAGGTTTGTATTGAACGTTGTCTAACAGTTCACGAGTGTCTTCAACTTTAGTACGTGATGCTGCGTCGATTTCAAGAAGATCGACAAAGCGACCTTCATCAATTTCACGACAAGTATCACACTTACCACAAGGTGTCGCGGTAATGCCGGTTTCGCAGTTCAAGCCTTTGGCAAACAGCCTACCGATACTCGTTTTACCCACACCACGAGTCCCGCTGAACAGATAAGCATGGTGTAAACGGTTTTGCGCCAGTGCGTTTTCCAACGCCGTCAGGACATGTTTTTGTCCGACAACTTGGTCAAACTGATTAGGACGCCATTTTCGCGCTAAAGCTAAATAACTCATTGAATGTATTAATGTCCTTCAAAATCGCAGATGCTGTACACGTTTAGACCTAGTGCTTCTAAACGTTTATCGCCACCGATTTCTGGTAGGTTGATAACGAACGCAGCGTGCTCAACTTCACCACCCAGTTGGCGAATCAGCTTAGTCGTCGCTTCAATAGTACCGCCCGTTGCCAATAAATCGTCGACAACCAGTACTTTGTCGCCTTCAACGATGGCATCTGTATGGATTTCTAGTGTATCAACGCCGTATTCAAGCTCATAAGATTGAGCAACAGTAGGGCGTGGTAGCTTGCCTGGTTTACGCACTGGTACAAAACCAACACCTAGCTCAAGCGCTAAAGGCGCGCCAAATAGAAAGCCACGGGCTTCCGTACCCACAACCTTGGTAAAGCCCATATCTTTGTAACGTTCAACAAGTAAGTTGATCGTCGCTTGGTATGCTTTCGCGTCTTCAAGAAGGCTCGTCACATCACGAAATAGAATGCCTGGCTTTGGGTAGTCTTGGATGCTTTTGATGCTAGATTTGATCAGTGAAATTGTTTCTGTAGTCATAATACCGATTTACTTAGATTGGCTCATCGCCCTCTCTAATCGCAGTATCACGAGGGCAACGAACAATAGGTTTTCACCACTATGTGCTTATTTTCGTAAAAGTCACAGGCGCTGAAAATACAAACGCCCACTCGAAGAGCGGGCACACTATTCTCTACAATCTTAGTGATTTTCTTCTCGGTCAGCAACCAACTCAATCACAGGCAGACGCATAAACCAGCTGAGTAAAACGATTAGCATCACTAAAAGACCAATTTTTACCCAAACGAGGGGGACAACAACGATTGAAACCATGAAACTAAGCGCAATAAAAATCGCACCACGCTTTTTTACTTTTGAAGTAACAGCCCGATGCTTATGCCAATTGTCGAGAATGGGTCCAAACGTTTTGTGGTTATGTAACCATTGATGAAATGCGGGGCTACCACGCATAAAACATGCGCTAGCAAGCAAAATAAAAGGTGTGGTGGGTAAAAGTGGAAGGGCTATGCCGGCTATGCCGAGCACAATACAGAGTCCACCAACAGTATTGAAAAAGTAACGCTTAATACGAATGGTGAACTCCGGTACAAAATAGCTAGATTAAAAGCCTGCGTAACCATTCATTACACGAAGCCAGGTTAGCGTTGCAGGAAGTGTTGGGATCAAAAGAACTGCAATAAAACCTAAAAAGTAAAAAATATTATAAGGCTCTTTAAAATCTTTGTCTGCCATGATGTGTCTTCTCACTAGTTGACTTTGCTTCTCCCAAGGCACAGCGTTAAATTATCGTTGCACAAATGGGTCATTATTGTTTTAAGCGCTGACTATACATTAAACAGCCAAATCTAAACACCAGTAAAAAGTAAGGTTATTGAACTAAACGTATGTTGTTTTGGTGGTTCTAAAAAGATAATAAGCAGCGTCAGGACGCTGCTTATTGGTTTGCAAGTCATAATTATACTAGTCGGGATTTCCGGGTAATACTTAAACTAAAACTTGAAGAACCTAAACACCCGATGGACAACTGTCCTGCAACACTAAGCGGTAAATCGCGGGTGATGAAGTTTTTCATACTTCCTCCCCCTAAACGGTTACCTGCTGCGATGTGTTGATTCGTATTTCCGTCAGACCAATGGCTATCTAAACCCGCAGGCAATATAGAGACCGAGGATGAAGCGAGGTCGGCGACACCAAACACAGCATTGACTGCACCCGCACACTCCGAACACTCAATTCCTTTTTCAATGATCCCTACCATGTCCTTGAGATCAGCACTGAAACTTTTCAAGTTACGGAGATAATCGTCAAACAATGCCCTAACGAGCAATGTCGTCGCAACTCCATCATTAGCTTGGGAAGCAGAATCAACGAGATAAAACGCAAATTGACCATTCATTAACCAACGATAATCGAAAACCAAGGGCATCACATCCGTCGATTGCAATAAACGGTACGAGCAGCGCCAATCTCCCTGAGCAGCATCCTTCTCTGGCAATAGAGCTTGCAGTAAATCTCTTGCCGCACTCGGATTCTGTTGTAAATATTCCAGATGCCAATACAGCTCTTGTTCATCTGGGATTTCACCACCATCATCAACCCTGAACCACTGACTTGAAAAGTCACGTTGTTCTGAGAAGTGGCTATCGGTATCTTCTAGCGTATTCTCTATCGCCTGAGATAGGTGCTCATAATTACCTATCGGTTTAGGAAGAAAATCTTTAATACCAAACCGCAACGCTTTCGCGACATCGGACATTTCATCCGTGCCTGATACCACGATAAGCGGCATATATGGGTATTCGAGACTAACTTCTTCGACGAACTCGATACCATCTAAGACCGGCATCGATAAATCACACAAGATAAGATCGGGTTGGCATTCCCTGAGTTGTTGAAGCGCTTCTAGGCCGTTTTCTGCTTCTACTACTTTAAAACCCTGACTTTCTAAATAGGCATTGGTTACTTTGCGAAATATTGGATCATCGTCCACCAACATTATTAGTTTTTGATTAATCACTTCCTGTGCCGAGACCATTGCCGTTTGACTGTGAGTCTTAAACATACCTTTATCCCTCACAAAGCTCAGTCAAAAAAACAGATTTATTATTAAGTCATTATTTTTGTTGTGTTTACTTCCAGCAAAACGTGTCACAGCAAGACCTGAGGCCGCTTCGCCTTGTTATAAAACTTAGCTCGGAAACTGCATTAATACAAATATTACGGCGTATAACAGTATTTACTCAAACAGGGTTGCTGTGTTCAAATGATGCAACATGTTGACTTAAAGCAAGCTTTGATCACAAAGTTAATTATAAATTAACCGTAATCGGTAATTTAATGTGTCTGGAAATATGAAATTAGATGACTTAAACCTGTTTCGACTGGTTGTCGAAAATGGGAGCTACACCGCAACTTCGCGAAAAACCATGATCCCGGTTGCGACCATCACCCGACGCATTCAAGCGCTAGAAGACTCTGTCAATCTTCGACTATTGAACCGTCATGCTCGCAAACTTTCGCTCACTGAAGCAGGGGAACGTTTTTACCATGAGTGCTCTCCTTTACTACAAAGGCTAACAACCGCAGCAGAGGAAATCACTGACGACTGCCGAGGAGCATCCGGCAAGATTAAGATATCCGCGCCTTACAACTTAACTAAACGAATGATGATGCCGATGTTCAACAGCTTTATGAAGCAGTACCCGGACATCAACATTGAGCTAACGACAGAGAATAATGCGGACAAGCTTGACCCTACTGAATGGGATGTAATTTTTCGAGTGGGACCTCAACGCGACTCTAGCCTCATCGCGCGTAAGATTGGCGAAGTGAAGGATATTCTCGTTGCAAGCCCTGATTATCTAACCTCGAATCCTGCGCCACATCATGCAGAAGAGCTCTCTAACCATTCATTGCTAAAAGGGTACCCGCTTATTAAGTGGACCTTGATTAATAGCAAAGGCGAGTCTGTGGTGAATGTTGATCGTGGTCGTTTTCAAGCAAACGCGCTCAATGTGGTGCGCAGCGCTTGTTCCGAAGGTTTAGGCATCACCCTAATGCCAGATGTCATGATCAAAGAGTACATCGAGAGCGGCGATTTGGTACGCGTACTGCCAGATTGGAGTGCAAACCCGCGCGACATTTATATGCTTTACAACCACAAAGATCACCTGCCAGAGAAAGTTCGCCTCTTTATTGACTTTGTGATCGCTTATAACATTCACTAATTAGATAGCGAAAACAAAAACCAGAGCCGAAGCTCTGGTTTTTTTACGACTTAAGAAAGCGCATCCTATGCGCCTTCGTTATGAAGCTCTAGGTTTGCTAAGTCCTGTTGGATTTCAAGTTGTGTTTTCGCATCATCGTTACGAAGACCATCTAAAAAATCTAGGTATTGTTGGTCGATATCACCCGTTACGTATTCACCGTTAAACACGGAAGTATCGAACTGAGTAATGTCTTGATTTCCAAGACCTACAGCTTCTACCAAATCTTCTAGACGTTGATAAATAAGCGCATCGGCACCAATCTGCTTACAAATTGTATCGTTGTCACGGCCATGGGCAATAAGCTCTGTAGCACTTGGCATATCAATGCCGTATACGTTCGGGAAACGAACTTCAGGAGCCGCTGAGACCATGTACACTTTCTTGGCACCAGAATCACGAGCCATCTCAATAATCTGCTCTGACGTTGTACCTCGAACAATAGAGTCATCCACCAGCAACACATTCTTGCCTTTGAATTCCGAACGAATAGCATTCAACTTGCGACGTACTGATTTCTTACGTTGTTGCTGGCCAGGCATGATAAACGTACGTCCAACATAACGGTTTTTCACGAAACCCTGGCGATAAGGGATATCGATCGCTTGAGCGATTTGCAGTGCAATGTCGCAAGACGTTTCAGGGATAGGAATGACAACATCGATATCAAGGTTTGCATAATCTTCACGAATACGTTCGCCCAGCTTTTTACCCATTTCAACGCGAGCGCTGTATACCGAAATTTTATCGATGAACGAATCCGGACGAGCAAAGTACACGAACTCGAAAATACAAGGGTTCAGCTTAGGATTGTCTGCACACTGCTTCGTGTAAAGCTCACCGTCAAACGTTGCGTAAATCGCTTCACCAGGTGCAACATCACGGACGAAATCAAAACCGACCGCATCCAATGCCACCGATTCAGACGCAACCATGTACTCTGCTCTGCCGTTAACTTCACGCTTACCTAAACACAGCGGGCGAATACCGTGTGGGTCACGAAATGCAATCATACCATGACCAATGATCATGGCGGTCACAGCATAAGCACCGCGAATTGTGCGATGAACATTGGTGACTGCGCGGAATACGTCTTCGGTCGTGACATTTCCTTTTACTGAGTCAATTTCGTGCGCCAGTACATTTAGTAATACTTCGGAGTCTGAAGTGGTATTGATATGACGGCGATCTTTTTCAAACAGCTTCTGACGAACTTCGTTAGCGTTGGTCAAGTTACCGTTGTGGGCAAGTGTAATACCGAAAGGAGAGTTTACGTAGAAAGGTTGAGCTTCTGAAGCACTTGAACTGCCTGCTGTAGGGTAACGAACATGACCAATTCCGACCTCGCCTTGCAGGCGCTGCATGTGTCTTGCTTCAAATACATCCTTGACTAAACCGTTCGCCTTACGTAGACGAAAACGATTGCTTTCTATGGTACAAATACCAGCGGCATCTTGGCCACGATGCTGTAACACCGTTAACGCGTCATAAATAGACTGGTTTACAGGCGTTGTGCCCACGATTCCAACAATACCACACATGTCCTAATCCTCGATTTGCGACAGTAGCTGGCACTACTAGATAGTGCCAGACAGAAAACTTGATGTTGCTTGTAAATGCTCGAAGAATGGGGCGATGATACGGCTGAACTCAGGGATCAACTGTGAATCTTTCCACCAATCCGAGCTTGGGAATGCAGTAAACGCATCCATAAAAAACAGCACCGCAGAAACAATTAAGACTCCGCGTAGACCACCAAATACAATCCCGAGAATTCGGTCCGTACCTGATAGCCCTGTTTTTTGTACCAGTTGACCAATGACGTAATTCACCACTGCACCAACTACCAAGGTTGCGACAAATAACGCCGCAATCGCCGCTCCGTTACGAAACATATCATCTTCGATGTTGGTGAAGTACACCGCCAATTTGGCATAGTAATTACTGGAGATAAAAAACGCTCCGAACCAAATCACCAAAGACAAAGCTTCTTTAGCAAAACCGCGAACTAAACTGATCAGAGCTGAAAATCCGATCACACCTAAAATGATAAAATCTATCCAATTCATCTTTTCTTCATCTTAAGTTGGCGCGCATTTTAACAGAAAAAATGCTGACGCAAACGTTTTCTTATGGATTTAATGGCTTAAATTTAAGCAATTGACCTTTTGAACCTGTAATTTTTTGTAATTCTTGAACTTGTCGTTCAAGTTTACTTTTTGACACATCAGGGCCAACAATCACTCTCGTAAACTCGTTTTCTTTCTTTGTGTGAGCTTGATAACCACGCTTTTGCAAATCCGCGACAAGCGCGACAGCATTTTCGTGATTCTTAAGTGCCATCAACTGAATGATCCAAGCTGAATCTTCATATTGATTTTTCTCTTGAACCGGACGAGTGACGACCTCAACTTGCTCTGGTTGTTTGATGACCTCAAATTTAGATGTTGGCACTGGCTCGGGCTCAGAAACGGCTACTTGAGCATCCTCACGTTCTTGCACTACAGCTTCAACCGGAGAATCCGGTAACGTAATGTCGTCTTCCACTGGCTCTAATATTTCGAAGTTTTCCACATCACTATCAAGTTCTGGTTTGATAGGAATACTGGCAAATTCTTCTTTGTAGTGCAGTTTCTTACCATCTAGCACATCGGGAAGAACAATGACTCCGACTGCGACTAGAATGATGGTGCCGACTAAACGACTTTGGAATTTACTTGCCATCAAAATACCTTTACTTATTTATTATTTGATTGCCAATGTTCCAATACCTCTCCGACGGTATGGAATGAGCCAACCACCAGAATAACGTCTCCTGCCTTTGCGTGGCTTCTCGCACTCTCGAAGGCGTCAACAGGGTTTTCAAAATGAACTTGCCCATCAGGTAAGTATTGGCACAATTCATCAGCGGTCGCCGCTCTCGGTCCAGTAAGCGACGCTGGATACCATTGTGTTGCAACTGGAGTTAGCGCTTCAATGGTTGCTTTAATGTCCTTGTCATGCAGCATTGCAACCACAATATGGATATTCTTACCCAGATATTGTTGCTTCACTCTTTCTACCAAATACTCAGCAGAGTGCGGGTTATGAGCGACATCAAGGACTATTTCAGGTTCGTGATGCAGTACTTGCATACGCCCCGCCAAACGAGCATTATTCAAGCCATTGACAATATTTATGTCAGTGATTTGCAATTCCGAAGCCCCTAGTGCCATCAGTGCAGTGGCTGCATTTTGTAATGGTAGCGATGGGATTGGTAAATCCTCTAACTCAAATGCCCCACTGCTCCATTTCCAACCATTATCAGTTAGTTGGTAATCGTACTGAATACCTACTTGGAAGAACTCAGAACCAATATCGTCAGCATGAGCCGCCACGGTCGCTGGTGGCGTTGGTTGACCACAAATTGCTGGCTTCCCTGAACGGTAAATGCCCGCTTTTTCAAAACCAATAACATTGATGTCATCACCAAGCCAATCCACATGATCGATCGCTAAGCTCGTAATAACAGAAACATCATGGTCAACAACGTTAGTGGCGTCTAGACGGCCGCCAAGTCCTACTTCAAGTAAGACAACGTCAACTTTCTCTACTTGGAAAATACGTAGCGCAGCAAGCGTACCGAATTCAAAGAGGCTAAGGCTAACATCACCACGCTGCTTTTCTACATAATCGAATGCTTCACAGTGCTTTGCATCTACAACGTCAACGCCATTAATGCGTACACGCTCGTTGTAACGAATCAGGTGCGGAGAACTGTAAACACCGACTGAATAGCCAGCATCAAGTAAAATGGCTTCCATTAACGCACACGTTGAGCCTTTGCCATTGGTTCCGGCAACGGTGATTACGGTTGGAGCTGGTTTGGTAAGATTGGCTTTGTTTGCTACCGCTTGGACACGGTCTAAGCCTAGATCAATTGCTGAGGAATGAATATTTGCTAAATAATCAAGCCACATCTCTAATGAAGATGTGGCTTGAGGAGTTGGGTTTTGGGTCATCTAACTTTAACCATTAAATTCTTTGGTTTTTATGTTAGTTGATACTTTACCCTTTTTCGTCCGCTTCTGGTACAGAATATGGCTCTTCATTTGGAGATTCGTTAACCGAAACCACCAAAGGAGACTTGTGGTTAGTCATCTTAGCGATAAGACCACCCACACGCTGACGCATTTCACGACGGTCAACGATCATATCAATAGCACCGTGATCAAGTAGGAACTCACTACGCTGGAAACCTTCAGGAAGATCTTCACGTACAGTTTGCTCGATTACACGACGACCAGCAAAGCCAATGAGGGCCTTAGGTTCACCGATGTTGATATCACCCAACATAGCCAAACTTGCTGATACACCACCCATTGTAGGGTCAGTTAGAACAGAAATAAACGGCAGACCTTTTTCTGATAAACGCTCAAGCGCAGCACTGGTTTTTGCCATTTGCATAAGAGACATTAAAGCCTCTTGCATACGAGCACCACCACTTGCTGAGAAACAAACAAGCGCACAGTTATTTTCAATGGCTGCATCCACTGCTTTCACAAAGCGAGCACCAACGACTGAACCCATTGAACCACCCATGAAGGAGAATTCAAACGCACACGCCACAAGCGGCAGACCAAGCAATTCACCCTGCATCACAACTAGCGCATCTTTCTCACCGCTGTTTTTTTGTGCAGCAGAGATACGCTCTTTGTATCGCTTAGAATCTTTAAATTTCAGTTTATCCTGTGGCTCAAGTTCAGAACCTAATTCAACTCGATTACCTTCATCTAAAAATGTTTCCAAACGACGACGCGCTTTCATACGCATGTGATGGTTACACTTTGGACAAACTTCTAAGTTACGCTCTAGCTCTGCATGGTATAAAACCTGTTCACAAGAGGTACATTTAGTCCACACACCTTCTGGGATAGAAGCTTTGCGTGAACTTACTAGATTGCTTTTCTCTAAAATCTTTTCAAGCCAACTCATGGAAGACCTTTTCTCTCAACTCTTCCGCTTCATTACGAAAGATATAAATTCGACATAATACCGACGGATTAAACCATATCTTGCAGCTACTGTAGATAAAAAACTGGTTGTACCTATTTTTGATATCGTAAATAGCGTATGTTTTCCGTTCACATTCAATGTAAACACTACCGATATTTTGAAATAAGTTTGTAAAATTAGTTCAAATTATCTGGTAAAAACAGTGGACCGATCGGCACTTCAGGTAACCCAAACTCTTCTGGGTAGTCTACATCTACCAGGTACAGACCTTCCGCTTTCGCTGTCGCACCCGCTAGTTTGCGATCTTTGGCGTCTAATAACCACTTGATCCATTCTGGACTCTCTTCGCCACGTCCAACTTTTATCAAGCTACCCGTGATATTACGAACCATATGATGCACGAACGCATTGGCTTTAATATCAATAACCACATAGTTTCCATGGCGCGTAACGTTCAGATGCATCAAGTTTCGAAATGGACTGCGAGACTGACAATGCGCCGCGCGAAACGACGTAAAATCATTTTCGCCGAGTAGGAACTGCCCTGCTTCATGCATTTTTTTCTCGTCGAGCTCACCATGATAGTGACTAACCCCCGAGTTTAAGATGCCTGGACGTAAAGCATGATTGAAAATAATGTAACGATAACGGCGCGCTGTCGCTGAGAATCTTGCATGGAAATCATCTGAAACTTCTTGAGCCCAACGAACCGCTATATCGCTCGGCATGTTCGCGTTTGCGCCCATGGTCCAAGCTACCATTTTTCGAGTAACGTTGGTATCAAAGTGCACAACTTGTCCCGTGCCATGCACGCCTGCGTCTGTCCGACCAGCGCACTGAACTTCAACTGGGTGATTAGCGACGACGGACAATGCTTTCTCTAGCTCTTCTTGGACACTTTTCACTTCTCTTTGGCGCTGCCAACCAAAGTAGTTTGTACCGTTGTACTCGATACCTAATGCGATTCTCATCTTAACCTTCGAACTCTAAAATGGGGCGGGAAGTATATACTCAAGTCACCTCAAGTTGCCAGTTTCACCAAGGGTGACATAAAGGTAGCATCATACTAACGGGACACAAAAAGGGTAGCAAACGCTACCCTTTTGTTTCGGTTTATCGGCCATTAATGGCGTCAATCAGGCTTTTTGCTTCGCGGCGAATATCATCCTCACCGTAAACAATCGCCTCTTCTAGTAGTTTAATCGCCCCTTGAGAATCGTTCATCTCGAGATAGATTTTAGCCAAATCCAGTTTCCCAGCCGCTTCAGCATTGCTATCTACGTCAATATCGCCGATCTCACCGATAACATCTGGAAACTCGTTCAATCCGACATCGAGCTTAAGGTCTTCTTCTTCGAACTCACCACCTTCTCTGTCGACCTGAGCCATCAATTCATCAATCGTCATAAATTGATTTTTCTTCGGGTCGAAGTCATCCAAGTCGCTTTGCTCTGCCCAGTTTTCTTGCGCGATCTCTGGCTGACTTAGTGCATCACTCGAATTCCAAACATCACGCTGGTCCTCAGGCACTTCTTCAGTAGAACTTACGTTATCAGCAGCGGGTTTAAAGCCATCCCAATCATCTCCAACATCAAGCATGGTTTCAAAATCCATACCTGCACTTGCGATGGTGTCACTGTCTAGTTTACCTTCAAATACTTCTGAGTTTGCGTCTTCCGCAAGAAGGTTAGCCATTGATGATTCATCATCCAAATTACTGAGCGGCTCACCCTCTGTCGCTGTTGGCTGCACTTTTGGGTCAGTATCAAAGCCGTTTTGCTGCGCAAATACTTCAAACAAAGCATCATGATCGTTATCGGCTTGAATAGCTGGTCTCGATGTCTCTGCTTCAACCTTAGGGCTCTCTGGCGCACTCTCGTTCATTGACGCGAGAACATCTTCCTCATTGAACTCTGGAAGATCTTGGTCGTCAAAACTTAACTCTTCATCCTCACCGGAGATTGGTTCTATATCTGCAGTCTCAGAGCTCGGTAATTCTGGCTCTTCTTCCATCGACGCCAAGGCATCTTCTTCGCTGAACTCTGGCAAATCGAGCTCATCAAAATTGAACTCTTCTTCGGACTCAGCTGGCAAGTCGGCTTCAACCTGTTCTGGCTCAACGGACTCGGACGTTTCTAACGCAGGTTCGCCAGCCATAGACGCCAATGCGTCGTCTTCACTAAACTCAGGAAGATCCAGCTCGTCAAAATTGAACTCTTCTTCGGACTCAGCTGACAAGTCGGCTTCAACTTGTTCTGGCTCAACGGACTCGGACGTTTCTAACGCAGGTTCGCCAGCCATAGACGCCAATGCGTCGTCTTCACTAAA
>NZ_JAWOTB010000006.1:74315-101779 GCF_033338655.1 Vibrio sp. Vb1729
CTCAGGAAGATCCAGCTCGTCAAAATTGAACTCTTCTTCGGACTCAGCTGACAAGTCGGCTTCAACTTGTTCTGGCTTAACGGACTCGGACGTTTCTAACGTAGGTTCGCCAGCCATAGACGCCAGTGCATCTTCTTCACTGAACTCTGGCAAATTGAGCTCATCAAAATTGAATTCATCTTCTGATTCAGCTGGCAAGTCTGCTTCAACCTGTTCTGGCTCAACGGACTCGGACGTTTCTAACTCCGGCTCATCCGCCATAGACGCCAATGCGTCTTCTTCACTAAACTCAGGAAGATCCAGCTCATCAAAATTGAGTTCATCTTCTGAATCGTTGGTCGACTCAGTTTCCGGCTCCAATTCAGGTTCATCCAGTAGCCAATCTTCTTCTTGTGGAACACCGAATTCATTTTCTATTGTATTTGGTGTCGGTGTGAAGGCTGGAATGTCTTCCTCTTGCTCAACGTGAGGCTGTACCTCAGCATCGGACTCCACGGATGGTTCTTGTGTTGAATCAGTATCGGTAGCCTCTTGTTGTAGTGATGAAGCTTCCTCTATCTCAGCTTGTGTTTTTTCAACTTGCTGCGGTAAGTCATCTTCACTATCAAATAGAGCGTCAAGTTCAGCAGAAAAATCCGCTTTTTCTTGTTCTGTTGGCAGAAGTTCTTCACTGTCTGACTCAAATAGGTCGTCTAGCTCGCTCATTAAAGGATCATTCTCTGGTGAGAGGTCCTCTAAATCACCAAGAAATTCATCGCTGCTAAATGGCTCTGAAGCAGCTTCTGGCTCGGTTAATGGTTGCTCTTCTGCAGCTTGTTGCGTGTCTGGTTGGCTTTCACTTAATAAAGCGTCGATGTCCAACCCAGACTCAATATCCGGATCTTCATGAGTTTGTTCTGACTCAACTACGGAAGATGGCTTTTCGCCGGCGTCTGACTCACCAAAACCAAGTGATTTCAGTAACTCTTCCTCTTCCGATTTATTCTGCTCTGGGCTCTCGTCCTCTCGAATCAGATCATCAAACGGATCTAAATCAGCTTCAGTCTCTTCATCAAGTTCAGAGGTAACATCATCAATGAGTTCATCCAGTAAGTCTGTGCTATCTGCGTCTAACTCTTCGATCGAGTCATCACCTTCAAAACCAGAGATTGCTTCTAGCTCGTTTAGTGGATCAAACTCGTCTGTGTCATCTTCATCAAAATCAATGAGTTCATCGAGTAGCTCTGTACTGTTTTCATCTAGAACAGGACCTTCATTGGCGTCAGCTTCTCGAACTTCCGATTCACTAGCCGGTTGTTCATACTGGGCCAATAGCTTATCGATATCGTCGTCAGATGCCTCTCCTACACTAAAGTCATCATCCGAAACGGGCTGTTTTAACTCAGGCTCATCAGTATCTAAATCGAAGTCATCGTTGCCAAGTTCAGCAAACAAGTCATCAAGCATATCCTGGTCGACAGTGTCACTTGGTAACTCTTCTGACGGCTCATCGGCTGCAAGTAACTCGGCAAATGCATCGTCTGAAAGCGAGTCTGATTTCTCATTCGCATCATCCGAAAGATCGAAGCCAGACTCATCGTCATCGAGCACTTCTAGTTCTGGAGCAACCTCATCTAAGGCTCGCTCCATTTCTTCTAAACCAAGCGCTTTTTCTTCGCCGTTGACTTGGATACCATTGTTCGATGACTCAAACTCATCCAGACCAACATCTAGGTCACCGTCATCGCCAATATCTGCAAATGGGTCATCGTCCCCTTCCAGATTGAAATCAAGTTCTTCATCGTCGAGGTTAGCAAAGACGTCTTCTTCTAAATCTGACTTCTCTTCTTGTAAAGACTGTGTGTTGATATCTTCATCTGCAAACAATTCATCATCAAGCGTGAGCTCTTCATCCAGCTCATCCGCCGCCGCTAAACCGATTGGCGCCGCAAGAGGATCAACGTTTTGCTGTTCCTGTGCAGCCGCTTCTTCTCTCGCTTTAGATCGTCGACCAAGCAGCATAACGACTAGCAAGGCGAGCAAAGCACCAGGAATTAATGCCGCAAGACCAACAAGCCAACCATTCGACAAAATTTTGTCCATGGTGCTTGGTTGCATGCGTTGTTGTTCAGCAAGGCGCTGGCGCTCTTCAGCAAGCAGTTTCTCGACTTCTGAGCGAATGCGTTCTTCGTCATTCAGTTCGCTTTTCAAAGTTTCGACTTCGCTTTGCACTTCTGACAGCATCAATCGAAGACGATGGTTCTTCTCTTCTAATGACTCTAATTCACTTTGTGAGCCTTGAAGTTTGTCCTTTAGCGCACTGACCTGCTTTTCTCCCTGCGGAGAGGTGGTTACTGGTGGCGCAGGGATGACGGGTATTGTTTTCGGAGTTGGTTTTGGCTCCGTTGCAGCCACTGTCTCTGGCTTAGCCGCAGGCTTGGGTTCTACTTTAATTTGTGGCTTTGGTTGCTCGGTGACTCGTTGTGCTGGCGTCGCTCTATTTGTCGGCTTCGGCTGTTTTAACTTAGCTTCATGCGCCTTCATAATCGCAACAGCTTGCGCTGTGGTCGCGCTTTGCACTTGCTCTAGAGAAGGTACTCGTAGCCGACTCCCTGGGATCAATTCATGAATGTTTTGGTTCTCAAACGCTTGAGGGTTAATTCGGTAAATGGCAAGAAGCGTTTGTTGAACGGTAACACCGCGTGAAGGTCGTAATTCTGAAGCGATCGACCATAGTGTTTGATTTTCACCAGTCGGACCAAAGAAACGTGACGGTTGAGTATTCGCAGGAGGAGCAGGTAATGCTCGCTCAATATCTTCAGCATAGCTCGGAGATGATTGCACTTCACCAGACGGTCCAACAAGACGAATTCCTTCGGCTTGAACCACTGATGATGTCTGAGTCGCGCTCATCAACACAAGGGCTGCTAACAAACGCTTATAATTTTGACGCATAGAAGGCTCAGTTTTGTGCTAAATACAATTTGAAATGGTGATCGGTTAAATATATCGGATATCGCATGCAAAACTATAGCGTTGAGAATAAAAAATGTGTGGCTCTCGCCATATTCGTACTAATCTCACACTATTTTGTTTCGTTCGTACAAAAAAGCCTCGCACTGTGCGAGGCTTTGAAATGAACTGTAAGCGACTTAGTAGTAATCGCGGATCAGAACTTCTGCGATTTGCACCGCGTTAGTTGCCGCGCCTTTACGCACGTTATCAGCAACAACCCACAGGTTTACGCCGCTATGATGGCTGATATCGTTACGGATACGGCCAACCATTACATGGTCTTTACCGCCCGCATCGCGAACTTGTGTAGGGAAGTCTTCACCGTGGAACACTTCGATACCGTCAGTTTGTTCAAGCAAGTTAACGACTTCTTGTGCATCGATAGGTGAACGAGTCTCAATGTGAAGTGCTTCTGCGTGACCGTAGAATACAGGAACACGTACACACGTTGGATTGACTGTGATTGATGGATCGTTAAAGATCTTCTGTGTTTCCCACACCATTTTCATTTCTTCTTTGGTGTAGCCGTTTTCCATCATTTGATCGATTTGTGGAATACAGTTAAACGCGATCTGTTGAGAGAATTGCTTCTTGTCTGCAGGCAGACCGTTTAGCAGCTTCGCCGTTTGACCTGCTAGCTCATCGATACCCGCTTTGCCTGCACCAGACACCGATTGGTAAGTTGATACGTTAATACGTTCAATACCCACCGCATCGTGAATTGGTTTTAGTGCCACTAGCATTTGGATGGTTGAACAGTTCGGGTTCGCAATGATGTTACGGTTACGAAACTCTGCAATCGCTTCTGGGTTTACTTCAGGCACAACAAGAGGAATGTCGTACTCGTAACGGAAGTGTGATGTATTGTCGATAACAATCACGCCTTCATCAGCGGCAATTGGAGCCCACTTGGCTGATAGCTCACCACCAGCAGAAAACAGTGCGATATGCGCTTGAGACCAATCGAACTCTTCTACGTTTTGAACGCGTACCGTTTTACCATTGAAGCGATAAGTCTTGCCTTCGCTGCGCTCACTCGCGAGTAGGAAGATTTCGCCTACTGGGAATTTGCGCTCTTGAAGCACATCCAAAATTGTTTCACCGACCGCACCGGTCGCACCTAAAATGGCAACATTATATTGCTGGCTCATTGACTTACCTCAATCTGAAAACCTAGTTCTGCTAATGGAGCAAGGTTACATGTTTTGTTACCCACTAGCGTGACAGCACTGTATTCACGGCGATCCCAGTAGTTTTTACGCATCAGGTCAAAAGCGCCTGGCTTACTGATTTCACGGCGGAAAAGAGCGTCATCTCTACGCACATCATAGATTAACTGCGTGATGTTATGCAGTGTTGCTTCGTCCCAAGCTCTGTCCAATACCATAGTAGGAACAGGCGCGGTTGGCAGTAAATCGCTGGCATGCGCACGTAATTCGTTATTTAAGAACTCACAGTAGCTGTTGAAAATCATCGTTGTACCGCGAGCTTTCCCTTCCAAGCCGTAGCCTGCAACGTGAGGGGTTGCGAATGCTAGCAGAGGCAGAAGCTCCATATCAACCTCTGGTTCAAATTCAAATACGTCGAGTGCCGCTGTAAAGCCATCATTTTTCAAAAGACGTTGCTTCAAAGCAGCGTTGTCAACGATGGGACCTCGAGCCGCGTTAATCAAAATTTGATCGCTGCGGAGACCATTTAATACCTTCTCATCAATCAAATGATGCGTTGGGTATGGGCCATCTTTGGTGATTGGCGTATGTAGTGTAATGATGTCTGAGCTTTCAATCAGTTCTGTCAACGGAGTAAAGCTACGAGGATCACCAGCCTCTTGTTTGAATGGGTCATTGATCAGAACTTTAATACCCATGCCTTTCAAACATTTCTCTAGGTAGCTACCTACTTGGCCTGCACCAATAATACCTACCGTCTTGTCAAATACCGAGAAACCTTGTTGCTGAGCGAGCACCATCATCACGCTGAACGCGTATTCCGCTACACCCACTTTGTTACACCCTGGCGCAGCAGTGAAGAAAATGCCTTTCTCTTTTAAGAGTGCTTGGTCAACATGATCCATGCCTGCCGTGGCCGTACCAACAAACTTCAGCTTGTTTGCTTTGCTGATCAGGTCAGCATTCACTTTGGTGACTGAGCGAATCATTAGGGCATCAACATCCACTAAATCATCGGCGGTCAGTGTACGACCTGGTTTTAGAATTACGTTACCGAGTTGGCTGAATAGCTCTTCAGCATACGGCATATTTTCATCAACAATAATTTTCATAGCGCCAGCGTTCTAACATCCATTTGTAAGAGTTCGTTTATTCGCAAGATGCGAAACTAAAGCGATTGTGCCCTTTTCCCGAAAAATCTCAAGATATAACACCAATAAACCTCAAGGAGGTAACTTCTATAGAATCAATTGACGGGAAGCCTAGAGAAAAGCAGAAACAGAGAAAAGAAAAAGCCCGGCTAAATAGCCGGGCAAAGTTCCAGAACAAAAGGATCCTATCCCGCTCTCCATGGGATAGAGTCTGCGTCTGTTCGATCAGTGTGACTGATCAAGCTCTGGAAACTGGATTGTTGGCGTTTACAGTACTCTCGCAAGGCGCCAACAAATTCAGTTAACCTTGGTACTTTTTAATAACCAAAGTTGCGTTTGTGCCGCCAAAGCCAAAGCTGTTTGACATTACGGTCGTTAGCTCTGCATCACGTGCTTCTGTCACGATGTCCAGACCTTGTGCTGCTTCGTCCAAGTTTGAAATATTGATGCTTGGAGCAATGAAGTTTTTGTCTAGCATAAGTGTTGAGTAAATTGCTTCGTGCACGCCCGCTGCGCCGAGTGCGTGGCCAGTCATTGCTTTTGTTGCAGAGATTGCAGGGCTGTTCTCACCAAACAATTGTTGGATAGCACCAAGCTCTTTCACGTCACCAACTGGTGTCGATGTGCCGTGCGTGTTGATGTAATCCACACCATCAACGTCTTGCATCGCCATCTTCATACAACGAATTGCGCCTTCACCTGATGGCGCTACCATGTCGTAGCCATCTGATGTCGCACCGTAACCTACGATTTCACCGTAGATTTTCGCACCACGTGCCAGTGCGTGCTCTAGTTCTTCAATAACCAGCATGCCGCCGCCGCCCGAGATAACAAAACCGTCACGGTCTGCATCGTATGTACGAGATGCTTTGTCTGGCGTGTCATTGTATTTGGTTGACAGTGCGCCCATCGCATCAAACATCATAGTTTGAGACCAATCTAGCTCTTCGCCGCCACCAGCAAAAACAATATCTTGTTTGCCTAGTTGAATAAGCTCCATAGCATGGCCGATACAGTGTGCAGATGTTGCACATGCAGAGCTCATTGAGTAGTTCACGCCACGAATCTTAAATGGCGTAGCAAGACAAGCAGAAACAGTAGAAGACATAGTACGAGGAACCATGTAAGGACCAACTCGCTTTACGCCTTTGGCGCGCATCGTGTCTGTCGCTACCGTTTGATTGTATGCAGAAGCACCGCCAGAACCTGCAACGATACCGGTACGATCGTTTGAAACCTGCTCTTCTGTAAGACCAGCGTCTGCGATTGCCTGCTCCATTGATAGGTATGCATAAGCAGCCGCATCACCCATAAAGCGCATCTGCTTACGGTCGATGTGTTCCGCCGGGTTGATTTTTAGGTCACCCCATACTTGCGAACGAAGACCGTGTTCTTTGAACTGCTCAGATGCAGTGATGCCAGATTTGCCCGCTTTAAGAGACGCTAGAACTTCTTCGACGTTGTTACCGATACTTGAAACAATACCCATACCGGTGATTACGACTCGTTTCATTATGACATTCCTATAATTCAAAAATCCGCTAGATGATAACTAAGATAGTCAGCAAAAGTGGTCAGCTTTCCCATAAATTCGTACAATCGCCCCATTCTTACCGCGCCAAATCACAAATTTGCACCATTATGACTTCAATAAAAAACGCAGAACTTGGTTGGAACGAAGCTGGTACTCCGGTTTCAGACCAATTTGATGATGTTTACTTCTCTAACGTAAACGGTCTTGAAGAGACACGCTACGTTTTCTTAAAACAAAATCATCTCCCAGAAAGATGGCAGGAATTTGACCAAAG
Source organism: Vibrio sp. Vb1729 (assembly GCF_033338655.1). Taxonomy (NCBI): domain Bacteria; kingdom Pseudomonadati; phylum Pseudomonadota; class Gammaproteobacteria; order Vibrionales; family Vibrionaceae; genus Vibrio; species Vibrio sp. Vb1729. The sequence goes on from NZ_JAWOTB010000006.1 coordinate 81,438, forward strand.
ACGTTTTGTCATTGGTGAAACAGGATTTGGCACGGGATTAAACTTCTTAGCAGTATGCCAGTGGTTTAGTGAGTTTCGTCGTCAGCATCCGGACGCAACATTGAAAGAGCTGCATTTTATTAGCTTTGAAAAATACCCATTAAGCAAAGCCGATTTAAAGAAGGCGCATGAAGCTTGGCCTGAGCTAGCTGAATACGCGGAAAAGTTACAAAAGCACTACCCTGCCGCTGTGCCGGAGTGTCATCGCATTGTTTTAGAAGACGGCGCAATCACACTCGACCTTTGGTTTGGTGACATTAAAGACTGCATGCCGCAAGTCCCATACAACGAACAAGGTTTGATTGATGCTTGGTTCTTAGATGGATTCGCGCCAAGCAAAAACCCAGAAATGTGGAACCAAGGCCTGTTCAACAACATGGCAAAGCTAGCCAAGCAAGATTGTACAGTTGCCACGTTTACCGCAGCAGGCTTTGTACGTCGTGGTTTGAACGAAGCTGGCTTTACAATGAAAAAGGTGAAAGGTTTCGGCACTAAGCGAGAAATGATCGCCGGCTCTATGGAGCAACGTGAAAAGCAGTCGAACCATCTCCCTTGGTTCAATCGCTCAGCATCTAGCAATCTTGATTCGATTGCCATCATTGGTGGTGGTATAGCCAGCGCGGCGTTAGCGAAAACGTTAGTTCGTCGTGGCCAAAACGTCACCCTTTACTGTAAAGACAAACAACCAGCCAAAGGAGCTTCAGGCAATCGACAAGGAGCCGTTTATCCACTGCTTAATGGCCCGCACACGGGTGTTTCACGAGTGTTTGCTCCTGCATTTTTGTTCGCACGTCAGTTTGTTGAACAAGCAGCACAAGAGATCGATTTTGATCATGACTGGTGTGGCGTGACTCAGTTGATGTGGGATGACAAATCCACAGACAAACTGGAGAAAATACTTGCGGGTAACTTCACACCAGAGCTCATTCACAAGCTGTCCGCCGAGGAGACTGCGAACACTATCGGGTTACCTATTGATATGGCATCTGTGCACTACCCAATGGGAGGGTGGCTGTGCCCTGCCGAGTTAACTCGTGGGTTAATTAAACAATTGGAGCAGACGTCGTTACTCTCAACAAAGTTTGAACACCATGTTGAGGCATTAGATTGGGATGAAAAGCGTCTGCTCTGGCTACTAACGGCGAGTGGTCAAACATTTGAGCACTCAACGGTTGTGATTGCGAACGGCCATGAGTTCCAGACATTGAGTCAAACCGCTTCCCTCCCAATGGGGCAGGTGAAAGGACAAGTCAGTCATGCGCCAGCAACCGAAACGCTGAGTCAGCTGAAAACGGTGTTGTGTTACGACGGTTACATGACTCCTGTTAACCCAAGTAATCAACACTTGTGTATCGGTGCAAGCTACGACCGCAGTCACCTTGACTACGAATTTGATGAAAACGCCCAAAAAGATAATGCGGAAAAGCTAGTGAAATGTGTACCAAATCAAACATGGGCAAAAGAGGTAGATATCACTGATAATCAATCTCGCCAAGGTATTCGTTGTGTTAGCCGAGATCACTTACCATTTGTCGGGAATGTGGGTGACTTTGAGACGATCAAAACGCAATACGCCAACTTACAAAATCAAAAAGCAGAAGAGGTAGAAACCATTCATCAGTACCCTAACCTATTCTGCTTCTTAGGTTTAGGATCTCGTGGACTGAGCTCTGCACCATTATTAGCTGAAGTGTTGGCCTCCCAGATCTGTGGGGACCCGCTGCCATTACCGGTTGATGTATTGACCGAACTTCACCCAAGTCGAATGTGGGTTCGTAAACTAAGAAAAGGCAAAGCCATTACCGAGCTGTAAGAGTATTCTCTCGTTTTAATTCCCGACACAGATACGTGTCGGGAATCGCTAACTCACTAAGTTGCTCGTACTGAGATTACTTCAGCAGTGCAACTGCCTGTTTCACTTGCTCTGCCACTTCTGGGTTTACAACCTTACCCGATTCCACGTCAAAATTTTCGTAGAAGCTCGGCACAGATAACGATGCCTTTACATCCGCGCCAAAAAATTGAGCAGAACCTGTCGCCGCCGCAAGAACACTTTGTGCACCACCGGGACCTGGGGAAGTTGCTAAATAAACGACAGGTTTGTTTTGAAATACATTACGCTCAATGCGCGTCGCCCAATCGAACAAGTTTTTATAGGCCGCTGGGTACGAACCGTTATGCTCTGCGAAGGAAACAACGAGAGCGTCAGCCTCCGCCAAGTCACGTAAAAACGCGACAGCCCCTTCAGCTTGACCTATTTCTTTCTCTTTGTCCTCGCTAAACATTGGCGCTTGATAATCGTTTAAGTCTAGAACATTCACTTGAGCGCCTTCGACTTGATTTGCTGCGTATGTAGCAAGTAGTTTGTTGATTGAGGTAGAGCTGGTAGATGCACCAAATGCGACAATTTTCATGGTTGTAATCCTTTGTTCACGTTTTATGCTGATAAGAATAAAAGTTGAACAGTTTCGCTACAACCACAAAAATTTTATTGAGAGGTTCGAATTTTTCGAAGTAGTAAATGACTAGGATTAAATAAAGGGAGAACGCTGCTTAGGGATTAAGCCTGAGCCTGGAGCTCTTGCCACAAATCACTGACAATCACGCGATCGGCCGGGCTTAACTCGGTACGCGAATCTTCTAAGCTGCTCTCAATGCGTGACTTCAGCTCAGCAATATCGCTAATCCCTTCTTCTTCACAAGACGCCGCGGATAAAGAGATGTGACCACGTAAATAACCACCAGCAAACAATTCATCGTCAGATGCTGTTTCAATTCGAGCATCAATCAGTTCCAGTAATTTTTCTTCAAATTCAATAATCATGGTGTATCTCTGAGGTTATTAGTGGTTATTTAACGCAAAAGTCCGACGCTTCCAGTGGCTTAGTTTGATAAAATGCGCGCAGGGCATCAGAAAGCATTTTCACTCGCAAAGGCAAGCCAACGTCCAAAATACCTAGCACTTCTTTATGCACTTTTTTCATAAAGCCGAGCCTATCTGGTTCAAAATCGCCGTGTAGATTGTCACAACTCACCGTAAAAGGGAAGCCAGCGCTTTGTGCCAGAATCCATTCATAAGCTTGAGGTCGCACTTCAACTTTCTCAAACTCCGCTTGAACTTCTGCTGTTCGCCCATCAGGTTCATACCAATAACCAAAATCTTCCAGCAAACGACGCTCTGGACCAGCCACACACCAATGCGAAATCTCGTGTAAAGCAGAGGCGTAAAAACCCCGAGCAAAAATAATCCGATGATGAGGGTGTTCATCATCAGCAGGAAGATAAATAGGCTCATCACCACCTAACTCTAATTTCGTATTAAATTGTTCTAAAAAGGTGTCATTAAAAATGGTGATTAAGTCTTGGTATTCGTGGGTCATCGTCGAGTTTGTACTTCAGTTTGACATGCGCTGCATATTGTCGCTGTTTTTAGCTATGAGGTAAAGGCAACCCCACATTTTTGGTTATTAGTTGAATTTATCTGAAGGTCGCTTTCTCCATACAATTTCTCATTCGTCAGCGTACTTATTTACCACTACACTCTCGCCTTATTTTGATGCCGTTCAAACCGCTATTTTTAAGCCGTTTGATTACAAGCATGTTGCTGGTTTTAATCACTTTTTAAGAGAGATAGAACCGTTTGTAAGTGTTGTTACTTCGCCTACGCTGATTCTCGTAGAACGTAGTGACTTTTTACGTTGAGTGTTTCCCTATGTTGCTAAGTGTGTTGTATATCATTGGTATCACGGCTGAAGCCATGACAGGTGCGTTAAGTGCTGGTAGAAGAAAGATGGACTGGTTTGGTGTTATGTTGGTGGCCAGCGCAACGGCCATTGGTGGTGGCACCGTACGTGACATTCTATTAGGCCACTACCCTCTTGGTTGGGTAAAAAACCCAGAGTTCCTTGCAATTACGTGTGTTGCAGGTGTGCTAACAACAGGTTTAGCGAAATGGGTGATTAAGCTGAAAGGTCTGTTCATTCGCCTCGATGCATTAGGTTTAATCGTGTTTAGTATCATCGGAACAAAAATTGCGATGGGCATGGGCTTGCACCCTGGTATTTGTATGGTTTCAGCGTTAGTAACGGGTGTATTCGGTGGGCTACTTCGTGACTTAATCTGTCGCCAAACACCATTGGTACTGCATGAAGAGCTTTACGCTTCTGTCGCTCTTATCGCATCAGGAATGTACTTAGCGCTATTAGAATTCAATGTTCCCGATGTCACTGCCACGATCATTACACTGGTTACTGGTTACATGCTGCGTATGGCTGCAGTGCGCTTTAAGTGGCGTCTGCCTTCTTTCCATTTGGAAACCGAAGGCTCGATTCATTAAGCAAAAACTACTTAAACAAAAAAGTTTGCCTGATAAAATTGTGCCACCCGCGATTCAGTGAGTGGCATAATTTTATATTCAGTCATCCTGAACAGCGACGAAGGAGCATGATTCAGGATCTATTATCCGAGCACTCTGTTGTCAGAGATGTTTCTTTCTCTTTTCATCGTGCTGAAATTAGATTCCTAGTCTCGCTATAGCTCGCTGGAATGACACAAAGCTCTTAAATCTTTGGAGTCTCGGTTTGTACGCCATGGTTTTGACCACGGTGGCGTAGTAAATGATCCATCACCACAATTGCCAGCATCGCTTCTGCGATAGGCACAGCACGAATACCCACACATGGGTCATGACGACCTTTGGTGATCAACTGAGTTGGTTCACCTTCTTTTGTGATGGTCTCACCCGGCACAGTGATACTTGATGTTGGCTTAAGCGCAATGTTAGCGACAATGTCTTGACCAGTCGAGATACCGCCAAGAATGCCACCCGCATGATTACTACCAAAACCTTCAGGAGCAAGCGTATCACGGTGTTGACTGCCTTTTTGGTTTACCACCTCGAAACCGTCTCCGATTTCCACGCCTTTCACCGCGTTTATGCTCATTAGTGCGTGCGCGATGTCTGCATCCAAACGGTCAAATACGGGTTCCCCAAGACCAACAGGCACGTTAGTTGCCACAACCTGGATTTTTGCGCCAATAGAGTCGCCTTCTTTTTTCAGGTCACGGATAAGTTGGTCAAATGCTTCTACTTTGTCAGCATCAGGGCAGAAGAATGCATTGTTCTCGATTTCGTTCCAATCTACCTTGTCGATAGATACATCACCCATTTGTGACAAGTAAGCACGAATCTCAACACCAAACTCATCTTTTAAGTATTTCTTCGCGATTGCACCAGCAGCCACACGCATTGCGGTTTCACGAGCTGAAGAACGGCCGCCACCGCGATAGTCGCGGATGCCATATTTTTGGTGGTAAGTGTAATCAGCATGACCCGGTCTGAACTTATCTTTGATGTCAGAGTAGTCTTTTGAGCGCTGATCGGTGTTTTCAATTAGCAAACCGATCGATGTGCCCGTGGTTTTGCCTTCAAAAACGCCAGAAAGAATTTTAACTTCATCCGGTTCACGACGTTGTGTGGTGTAACGTGATGTGCCTGGACGACGGCGGTCGAGATCGATTTGTAGATCTGCTTCTGTAATTTCCAACCCCGGAGGACATCCGTCTACGATACATCCCAGTGCGATACCGTGACTTTCCCCGAATGTCGTCACTCGGAAATGTTGTCCGATACTGTTTCCTGCCATTACTTCCTCAAGTTTTTATCGCCACGCTCTCTCAAAACAGAGCATAGCTGCTTTCCAATTCTTCGTGGATTCATAGTGGCTTTATTACGTTTTGATGTAAAGAGTTAATATCGACGAGGTATGCATAAAAAAAACACCGAGCATAAAGCTCGGTGTTTTGATGTTTAGTGCAAGACTCTATTAGTCTTTGTACAGTTTAAACTCTTCTGCACACTCAACCAGCTGGTCACGCGTTAGCATAAATACGCCATGACCGCCGTTCTCGAACTCAATCCAAGTAAATGGAATCTCTGGGTACTGTTCCATCATATGAATCATTGAGTTTCCGACTTCACAAATAAGAATGCCGTTATCTGTTAGATAATCTGGCGCGTTAGCTAGAATACGACGCACAAGTTTTAGACCATCCGTACCCGCAGCTAAACCAAGCTCAGGCTCATGCGTGAACTCATCTGGCAGGCTGTTCATGTCTTCTTCATCCACATATGGTGGGTTAGACACGATTAGATTGTATTTCTCTTTTGGAAGATCACGGAACAAATCAGAGCGAATTGGGAACACTTGCTGCTCCATACCGTGATCTTGTACGTTTTGCTCAGCCACTTGTAGAGCATCTGTAGAGATGTCGATCGCATCCACTTCTGCTTCAGGGAAAGCGTGCGCACAAGCAATCGCGATACAACCAGAACCCGTACATAGGTCCATGATGCGCGTAGGCTCTTCCACCAACCAAGGTTGGAATTCCGCTTGAATCAATTCGCCGATAGGAGAACGTGGCACAAGTACACGCTCATCAACGAAGAACTCAAGACCGCAGAACCATGCTTTGTTTGTTAGGTATGCTGTTGGCGTACGCTCGTTGATGCGTTTTACTACGCGCTCAACAATACGCAGACGCTCGCTAGTCGTTAGGCGAGAGTTCAATACGTGCGGAGGCACATCAATCGGCAAGTATAAGGTTGGCAGGATAAGCTGAACAGCTTCATCCCACGCATTATCAGTACCATGACCGTAAAACAGGTTCGCTGCATTAAAGCGGCTTACCGTCCAACGAATCATATCTTGAAGGGTATGCAGTTCCGATACCGCTTCTTCTACAAAAATCTTATCCAAAATTGCCTCCGAAAAGCGCTACAATACTGCCAATAAAGTTTATTAATGAAATTGTTTACCTAATGAGCAAAAAAGACACCGAGAACGATGACGATTTCGCCTTGTTTCAGGAAGCAGTACAGGGCGTAAAAAAGTTGCGACAGGATACCATAATCCAGCAACCAAAAAAAAATACTAAGCAAAAAGAAATCAAGCGCTCCAACCGTGAAGCGAGTGACTCTGAATTTTACTTTTCAGACGAGTTTGTCCCTCTATTAAACGATGAAGGTCCAACTCGTTATGCACGTGACGACGTCTCCACTTATGAAGTCAAACGTCTACGTCGTGGCGTGTATGTACCGGACGTGTTCCTCGATATGCACGGCATGACACAGCAAGAAGCAAAACGCGAGCTTGGTGCGATGATAGCCTATTGCATCAAAAACGAGATTCATTGTGCGTGTGTGCAACATGGTATTGGGAAACACATCCTGAAACAGAAAGCCCCACTTTGGTTAGCACAGCATCCTGACGTTATGGCTTTTCACCAAGCGCCACTAGAATTTGGTGGTGATGGTGCGTTGTTAGTGTTGCTTTCTATTCCTGAAAAGTAACAGGCTTGCTGTAGACACGACGAAACGAAAAGGCAGGGATCTCCTGCCTTTCTTATTCTGTCTCTAATTTGCAAACGCTTATTTTGGTTTAGACACTTATGGCGTAATATGCCAAAGCACTTCACCATTTTGTGTTTGTAAATCATATTCAATGCACACTAGCCCTGATGTAGGAAACATCGGTGGTGTCATGTCTTTTACAAACTCTGAAGTCAGATAACCGACCAAAGGCAAATGCGATACGAACAAAAGCGAGTCCAATTGTTCGACTTCGATTAATGCACTTGCGAAATCGAAGACATGCTCGGACTGGCCATAAGGTGTAATATCTTCACAAGTTTCAATGCTTTTTGCAGAGAAATACGCACTGATCTCTTGCCAAGTTTGTTGAGCTCTAATGTACGGACTCACCAACACTTTATCGAATTGCGCAAAACCCTGTTCTTTACAGGCTCTCGCAACCGCTTCTGATTCGACTCTGCCTCTTGGGGTCAATTGTCGTGCTGCGTCTGAATCTGCAAAATGCTCGGCTTCACCGTGACGCATGATGAATATTTTCATGTTATTTCCTAGGGATAGCTAACGCTACCAAAAGGTTGACTGCTATCTTTATTAGATAGACGGGGCTAACTTTAACAATGACGAAACAAAAATACTGATATAATTATCTGTTCATTATACCAATTCGCTTGTTAAAGATAGCGACTTTCTTAACAATCTATTAAAAGAATGTACTCAGTTCATCACACTATTTGACTGTGCAATGAGTTCAGAGCATTCACTCAAACAGTTCTTCCCCATACGCAAACGCGATGGGCCTGTGCAGAAGTCTACGAATAACAAAAATACGGCAAGCAGTATTTGTCGAAACGCAAACTTTGCGCCCCCCGCGAGGGGAGCCTAAATTACTGTAATGCGAAATCTGGAGACGCATCGTGCATCTAAGTCCTAACGATTCAAATCAATACCGCTACATTACCTTGAGCAATGAACTGCGTGTACTGCTGATTCATTCCGATACAGCTCAACAGTCGGCAGCTGCTCTGGCAGTGAACGTTGGACACTTCGACGACCCAAACGATCGCCAAGGTCTGGCACACTATTTAGAACACATGCTTTTTTTGGGTACGGAAAAATACCCTAAAGTGGGCGAGTTTCAAAGCTATATTAGCCAACACGGTGGAACAAACAACGCTTGGACTGGTACAGAGCACACTTGTTTCTTTTTCAATATTGCTCCAAATGCCTTTGAAAGTGCCTTAGATCGATTTAGCCAATTCTTTACCGCACCTTTGTTTAACGAAGAAGCATTAGACAAAGAGCGACAGGCTGTCGACTCCGAATACAAGCTCAAACTCAATGATGATTCTCGTCGCCTGTATCAAGTTAACAAAGAAGTCATCAATCCAGAGCACCCGTTTTCAAAATTCTCTGTCGGAAACTTAGATACTCTTGGCGACCGAGATGGTAAATCCATCCGCGACGAAATTGTGGAGTTTCACCACTCTCAGTATTCCGCCGATTTGATGACACTGACTCTATTTGGGCCACAGTCGCTCGATGAACAGCAAGCTTGGGTAGAAACCATGTTTGCCGACATCCCAAATCACCACCTTCGTGGAAAATCGATTGATGTACCGATAGGCACTGAGGAAAGCACGGGCATTTTGGTTCAAGTCGAGCCGCTCAAAGAGTTCCGTAAACTGATTCTCACATTCCCCATGCCGGGAATGGATGCGCATTATAGCGTGAAGCCACTCTCCTACTTTGCTCACCTGTTGGGTTATGAAGGAGAAGGCAGTTTGATGCTTCAACTCAAAGAAAAAGGCTGGATTACCTCTCTCTCAGCGGGCGGCGGCGCGAGTGGCAGTAACTACCGAGACTTTACCGTAAGCTGCACCCTGACGCCAAACGGCTTAGATCATGTTGATGATATCGTTCAAGCGGTTTTTCAATACCTCTCGATGATCAAACAAGACGGGTTAGATGAATGGCGCTATCTCGAAAAACAAGCGGTATTAGAATCGGCTTTCCGCTTCCAAGAGCCATCGCGCCCAATGGATCTCGTCAGCCATCTGGTGATCAACATGCAGCACTATCAACCGGAAGACACGGTTTATGGTGACTACAAAATGGCGGGCTACGATGAGGAGTTACAGCGTTCATTGCTGCGATACTTAACCATCGATAATGTACGCGTCACTTTGATTGCTAAAGGCCTGGAATACAACCGTACTGCCGAATGGTACTTTACCCCGTACTCCGTCACACCTTTTAGTGAAGACCAACGTCGTTTCTATCAACAAATCGATCCAAGCTGGCAATTCGTCTTACCGGAAAAGAACCCTTATATTTGCTACGATCTCGACCCCATGCCACTCGAAAATGGTGATTCACTGCCAGAGTTGATTGAGGATCTCGAAGGGTTTCGGCTGTGGCATTTGCAAGATGACGAATTTCGCGTGCCCAAAGGTGTCGTTTATGTCGCTATCGACAGCTCTCATGCCGTTGCATCACCAAAGAACATCGTCAAAACGCGCTTATGTGTAGAGATGTTCCTCGATTCGCTAGCAAAAGAAACCTATCAAGCAGAAATCGCAGGGATGGGTTACAACATGTATGCTCACCAAGGTGGCGTGACCTTAACCCTCTCAGGGTTCAGTCAAAAGCTGCCTCAGTTGCTAGAAATGATTCTGCACCGTTTTGCTTCTCGAGATTTCAGCCCTGCTCGCTTTGAAACCATCAAACAACAATTGTTACGAAACTGGAGAAATGCTTCACAAGATCGCCCTATTTCGCAGCTGTTTAACGCACTTACTGGGTTACTTCAACCCAATAACCCGCCTTTCGCAACCTTAGTCGAAGCGCTAGAAGAAATCGAAGTCGATGAACTCTCGGTATTCGTAGAATCCATTCTTGCAGAACTGCACGTTGAAATGTTTGTTTACGGAGACTGGCAACGCCAGCAAGCCCATGACATGGCTACGACCTTGAAGGATGCTCTAAGAGTTAACGAGCAACGTTATGAAGAGGCACTTCGTCCGCTCATTATGCTAGGTAAAAATGGCAGTTTTCAACGTGAGGTGCATTGTAATCAGCAAGATTCAGCAGTCGTTATTTACCACCAGTGCGAGGATATTGAGCCTCGCAGTATCGCGCTATACTCATTGGCCAATCACCTTATGTCGGCAACGTTTTTCCACGAAATCCGTACCAAGCAGCAATTAGGTTACATGGTAGGCACTGGCAATATGCCGCTAAATCGTCACCCTGGTATTGTACTGTATGTGCAGTCACCTAATGCAGCACCTGCCGAGCTGGTTACCTCAATCGATGAGTTTTTAAATGCCTTTTATATGGTGCTGTTAGAGTTAAACGATTACCAATGGCACAGCAGTAAGCGCGGCTTGTGGAACCAAATAGCAACGCCGGACACCACACTTCGAGGACGGGCTCAACGTCTTTGGGTTGCGATAGGAAATAAGGACACTGAGTTTAACCAACGTGACAAGGTACTGGCGGAGTTGAAGAAGCTGACGCGCGCAGACATGATTCGCTTCGTTGTGAACGAATTGAAACCTCGTACTGCAAATCGTTTGATCATGCACTCTCAAGGTCAAGCGCATTCGGAGGCTCCGCGCATCCATCTAGGACAAGAAATAGGATCGATTGAAGAGTTCCAACTTCGGCCAAAAGATTGCGGCTTGGGGTGATCTAGTTGCGCAGAAATAAAATTGTCGATTACTAGAATGAACCTACAAACCCATGAGGTTGTCGGTCTCATAGATTGAATCGGCACCATAATTGGCAGAAAATTGAAATTGCGCCATTGCGGCTTATGCTCTAATTACCAAACTAAAAATAACTTAATGAGGTAATCATGAAAAAAGCACTTTTACTTGTGGCTCTTATACTGCCATTGGCATCTGCTCACGCTGAAATCTCAGTCAAAGGCGATGGTTTCGAACTAAGTGACGACTGTGTGCGCCTTAGTGGAGACAATGTATCCATCAAATCAGATGATTGCTCTTCAAAGCAGTGGAATGATAAAGACAAAAAAGGTAATAGCAGCATTCATGGGGACGACAACCCTGGTAAAGGCCACAATAAAGATAAGAAAGACAAGAAGAAGTAACCATTTCTTCTTTATGAAAAAGGCTTGCCACTGGCAAGCCTTTTTCTCTACCGAAGCAACGTTTAATAGAACGTTGTCCCTTCACCAGCTCGAGTAAGCAAACCATCACATGGCGCGTAACGATCGCCATATTTCGATGCAAACTCATTCATTTTCTCTACGAGCTCCTTAATACCAAATTGGTCCATGTAACGGAACGGGCCACCCAAGAACGGTGGGAAACCAATACCAAATATCGCGCCAATATCACCGTCACGTGGCGAGCGAATGATGCCATCATCCAAACAACGTACCGCTTCATTCAGCATTGGCAGCACACAGCGCAACGCAATATCGTTATCGCTTAGCTTAGATTCAGGGTCGAGCTTAAGCAGTTTGTAAACCGATTTGTCGACATCTTTCTTCTTGCCCTTGTAAGTGTAAAACCCCTTACCACTCTTGCGTCCTTTACGTCCATCATTTAACAAGATATCAAACACATCCGGCCCTTTGAATCGGTCACCTAACTCATTAACCAGGATCGGCATAATTTTCGCGCCAATGTCGACACCAACTTCATCCAACAAGGTAATCGGGCCAACAGGGAAACCAAAATCAAGCAACGCCGTATCAATCTTTTCGATCGGTTCGTTAGCCAGCAGAATATGCGCCGCTTCGTTCATGTATGGCGCAAGAATGCGGTTCACGTAAAAGCCCGCTTTGTCTTTCACTACGATCGGGGTTTTACCTTGCTTCTTAGCAAGTGCAACAACTGTTGAAACGGTTTCATCTGACGTCGTTTCATGCGGAATCACTTCCACCAAAGGCATTTTTTCTACTGGGCTGAAGTAATGCAAACCAACTACGTTTTCTGGACGCTCTGCTTTTTCTGCAATTTTGTGGATAGGCAACGAAGAAGTATTGGTCGCAAAGATAGTTTCTGTCTTAGCGTTCGCTTCAATGTCCGCCACCATTTTTTGCTTAAGATCTAAGTCTTCAAAAACGGCTTCAATTACGACATCAATATGATTAAAACTGGTAAAATCGACACCACCAGACAGTTGCAGCATTTTCGCTTGCAGATCGGCCTTGGATAGAATGCGACGTTTGCGCTGTTTCTCAAATAACTTGTAGTTGTAGTTGAGCGCGTTTAAAACGCCATCGTTGCTAACGTCTTTGATGCGAACAGGTACTTTTGCTTTTGCAACAGACACATGGCTGATTCCGGCGCCCATCAGACCACCACCAAGCACACCAACTTTATGAACTGGTGCTGGTTTCGCATCCGTGCCATTTTCTTTCTTCATTTCTGTTGTGGCAAAGAAGATCGAACGGAGCGCTTTTGACTCTGAGCTCATCACAAGCTCACCGAAGCGCTTCGCTTCAAGTTCTTGACCCTGAGCAAAGCCTTTTTCAAGACCGTGCTGAATGACTTCGAGAATCGCAACCGTTGCTGGGTAGTTACCACGGGTCTTCTCATTGGTTTTCTTCGCGGCTTGCTCAAACACAAACTTACGACCTAAACCGCTGCCCGACATCAACTTCTCTTTTGTTGACTGCTTCTTGTTACCTTTGTTCTTCCCTTTTTCGATAAACTGTTTTGCTACGTCGAGCAAAATGGTGTCAGGCACACAGGCGTCCACAACGCCCAATTTTTTAGCTTTCTTCGCACGAAGTTGTTTACCCGTCAGGATCAAGTCCAACGACGGTAACAGGCCAATCAAACGTGGCAGACGCTGAGTACCACCAGAACCTGGCAATAAACCAAGTTGTACTTCTGGCAGACCTAAACGCGTTTTGTCAGAATCCGTACAAACACGATAATCACATGCAAGAGCCAGTTCTAAACCACCGCCCAAACATGGGCCATGAATAGCCGCAACGACAGGATAAGGTAAGTCCGATAGCTGCTGGAACAACTCCTGACCCTGCCTTGCTAAGGCTTCCGCTTCACTTGCTGTGGTGCATGCTTCTAGCATTCTAACATCTGCGCCCGCAACAAAATTGTCCGGTTTTAGGGAGTGGATGATCATCCCTTTAATACCACTGGAGTCTTTTAGCTGAGCAAAAATTTCTTTCATTTCGTCAGCAAAAGCCGCCTGCAGCGTATTCATTTTTTCATTAGGAACATCGATGGCTAACCAAGCAATATTTTGCTCATCAACCTTTAGACTAAATGCTTTTTGCTCGCTCATTACTCAACCTCCAGAATCATTGCCGCACCAAGACCACCAGCAGCACATGCGGTATTCAATGCAATACCACCGCCACGGCGTTTTAGCTCTCGTAGGGTTTGCGTCATCATACGCGCACCAGTCGCAGCAAATGGGTGACCATAAGCAATTGATCCGCCAAGCACGTTGAACTTATCCATATCAATTTCACCAATCGCTTTTGAGCGACCAAGGTTTTCTTGAGCAAACTTATCGGAAGCAAACATCTTCACATTCGCCAATGCTTGAGCAGCAAAGGCCTCGTGCATGTCGATCAACGTCAGGTCTGACAGTTCCAAGCCTGTATTTTCAAGCACTTTCGCTGTGGCATAAGTCGGCCCCATCAGCATGTCCTTTTCCACGCCGATAGCAGAGAATGCATAACCTCGGATGTAACCAAGGATCTCCATTCCGAGCTCTTTCGCTTTACCTTCTCGCATCAACATCACTGCCGCACCACCATCAGTCAATGGCGTACTGTTCGCTGCCGTAACACTGCCATACTGACGATCAAACGCAGGTCGCAATTTCGCGTATCCCTCAACCGTTGAGTCATGACGGATATTGTTGTCTTCCGAAATCCATTTTTTGTATGGTTCAGGGAAAGCCGTCATCACTTCATCTTGGATTTTTCCTTCTTTCCAAGCCTGAGAAGCCAGCGTATGAGAACGATGTGCAAGCGCATCCTGTTCTGCGCGAGAAATACCATGTGTTTTAGCCATTTGCTCTGCAGTTTGTCCCATGGATAAACCCGTAGAGTACTCTGCTACTGCTGGTGGCACTGGCATCAGGTCTTTAAAGCTCAAGTTTTTGAGGATACTAAGCTTCTGACCCATTGTTTTTGTCTTACTAAGAGCAAGCAGATTAGCGGCCAGTTTCTTTGATACGCCAATAGGCAGGACGGAAGAAGAGTCTGCACCGCCAGCAATACCAATATCGATGGTTCCCGCCATGATGCTTTCTGCGACATTAACCGCCGCTTGAAAACTCGTCGCACACGCTCGAGTCACACTGTAAGCATCAGTATGGATGTTCATACCGGTGCCTAACACGATTTCTCGTGCGATGTTTGGCGCTTCAGGCATTTGTACTACTTGTCCAAATACCACTTGTTCGATTAGCTTCGGATCAATATCTGTTCGAGCAAGCATTTCGCTTACTACCATTTTCCCTAAATCGACCGCTGGCACTTGGCTAAATTCCGTGCTTTGACGAGCAAAGGGAGTTCGAAGCCCCGCGACAATAGCGACACGCTCACCATTGCGTGTTTTTACTTCCTGCTTGCCCATTGTTTCTCCTTAAATACAAGAGGTCTGACCTGATGCATTGTAATGAATTTGTTAAATTTATCAAACGTGCGTTTAAATAAACGTGAAGCAAGTAGTTCAATTACTCTACTTCTTTGATTATTATGCGATTACTAATGGTTAACTATAGAGAGTTAAAACGGTAAGAGGTATACGGAAAGTAAAATCGAAGCAAAAAAAAACCACACATAACTGTGTGGTCGGAATATCTATAAAACAATTAACTTACGCCAATTGAAAAGTAATCAGTTTCCTGATTAGGAGAAAGTAAAGTCAGCCTTCAAAAGGAAGTGTCATCTTGCTCAACATGTTAGTCGCAATGACTAACGAGATGACAAGGTGTACTATAACCCCTTCACTGCTTGATATTTTGAAATAGATCAATTTTATAGTGATTTTACGAGTTTTAAGCTCACCTAGAGCGATTATTGATTCAAAACAATTCAAGAATCCACCATCAGAAGTCCCTTTTAATGCTCCATCGAGTGAACTTATCCAAGCCATTGATTACTAATGATGATATTGTTAACAATATATATCAATTCGTGTTCGATGATATCTGACATTTGCGTATACACTTTTAGGTAACCACATGGCTTATTGTGTCTAAGGGGTTGCATGACAAATCCTGCAACCAAAACCGCTAAGCGATGAAACAAGTAAAGTCATGCTCAGAACAAGTAAGAAACTCACAGAGCGAGGATGGAGGCTCCTGTGGCCATATTAAAAATGTTTGGAAAGAAAAATTCCAACAGTCCGGTCAACTCTGATATGGACAAGCAAAGAAAATACGAAGCGCTCGTCCGAGGGTATCATCGTGACTTGTACCGCTACGCATATTGGTTGTGCAAAGATAAAGCGGTCGCGGAAGATCTAGTTCAGGAAACCTGTCTTAGAGCTTGGAAGTCACTCGATAGCCTCCAAGACGAAAAAGCTGCCAAGTCTTGGCTCATCACAATATTGAGACGAGAAAATGCGCGCCGCTTCGAACGTAAACAATTTGATTTAGTTGATATCGATGATTACGGCAATGATGCTAAAGTCAGCGATGACCCACATCATCAGCAAGAATGGCTGCAGGCACAGATCATGAAGCTCGATGTTGAATACCGTGAGCCTTTATTTCTCCAAGTTGTCGGTGGTTTCAGTGGAGAAGAAATTGGCGACATTCTTGATTTAAATAAAAACACAGTGATGACTCGACTATTTCGCGCTCGTAATCAACTTAAAGAGATGTTGGATTCTCAAGATACCAAGAGAGGACAAAAGAATGGATGATTTAGAATTTCGTCGTCGTATTTTGTCGGATCCAAAACAAAAGGATGAAGAGATTCTGCAAGCTTTAGCTGGTAGCGACGCCAACAATAAGTTTGTTGATGACGTTTTGGATCTCGATGTAAAAATTAAACAAGCCATGAATGTGGATGTACCCGAAGATCTCGCAGATAAGATTTTATTTAGCCAGACGTCGAGTGCACTTGATGAAGAGAAGGTCGTCAGACCAAACTTTGTCCGCAAAGCAATGGCACTTGCCGCTTCTATTGCGTTCACCGCAGGATTATTCGTTGGTCAAGTAAACTGGGGAAATGTTTTGGTGTCTCCAGCACAAGCCAGTTTAGCGGATACCGCGATGAAACACGTTATTCATGAAGAACCGTTTGTTCGTCATCTTGATGAGGATGTACCGAGCTCGCAAATTAATGCGAAAATGTCGCCATTTCATTACCAGTTTAGTGAAAACTTTCCATATCACGTTTACTACCTAAACCACTGCGGTTTTGGCGAATCCAATGCGGTGCATATGGTGTTCCAAGGTCCAAAAGGTAAAGTAACGTTATTTATTACTGGTATTCCAAGCGAACAAAGTACCGACTTTAGTAAGGATGGCATGACCGGAATCGTTCAGCCCGTCGGGAGTTCAAGCCTGATTTTAGTCGGGGAAGAAGGTGAAAATATTGATGCGATCGCTACGACTCTTGCATCAATGATTAAGCCAATGTAACAACTTCGACGATTTCCAGCCTTCAAAAGGTTAAATGCCGCTAAATGATCTTATTTAGCGGCATTTTTGTATAAATAGAACACAAAACATTCACCACCCCTATCGCATTTAGAGCTTAAACTCTAAATTATGCATTTTAAGTGCAATTTCCCGTCTTTTAGACATCATTTCTGCAATTTTTATTCAATTTTATCCAATGGTCGGATTTGTCCAAGCAACTATTGATACTACTATCTGCGCCACTGAGCAAAAGCTCAATTTATCGTCCAAAGAGACGAATCTAATAAGGAAAAACAAATGACTCAGAACACGCGTCTGTTTAAAAAGACTCTCCTAGCAGTAACGGTAGCTTTTGCCTCAGGTCAATCGATGGCAGCGGGTTTCCAAATCAACGCTCAATCAGCAACTGGCATCGGCCGTGCATTTGCTGGTGATGCAGTAATCGCAGATAATGCAGCAGTAATGGCTCGTAACCCAGCAGCAATGGCTCTGTTTGATAAAATGGAACTGTCGCTAGGTTTCGAAAGCATTACTTCAATGATTGAAGTGAAAGATGCGAAATATAACGTTAATACTCCTTTGGGCTCCAGTACTGTAAATGTTGCTGACACTGATGATGTGGGTGATACGTCAATAGCTCCAAACATTCACCTAATCGTTCCAGTAAATGACAAGTTTGCATGGGGCGTAAACGCATACTCTAATTTCGGCACTAAAACTGAATTTTCAGATAACTACACCGCAACCGAGTACGGTGGTCTTACGGATGTAAAAAGCTTCAACTTTGGATTGGCGGGTTCTTACCGTTTAAACGAACAATGGAGCTTTGGTGCTGGTTTAGATTTAATCTACGGCCAAGGCACAATGAAGCGTACAACTAGCTCTTCAGTCCCAGGGGTTGGCGGTCAAAAAATTCTGGACGTAGATAAAGCTGATGGTTGGGCTGTTGGTTTCAACGTTGGTACTGTGTACGAACTAGATGAAAACAACCGTTTTGGTCTAGCGTATCGTTACAGCCCTGAATTTACGGCGAAAGACGACAAAGGTCAGGAAATCACGCTACCTCTACCAGATATGGCCGAGTTTTCTGGTTTCCACAAAATCCAAGACACTAAGTTTGCTGTACACTACAGCATCCAATACATCGGTTGGAAAGATTTCGACCAAATTGATTTTGAGAACCTAAATCAGGGTTTACTTAAAGGTGGTTACTCGAAAGACTATCAATGGCAAGATGGCTGGCACTACGCAATTGGTGGTACTTACTACCTAAACAACAACTGGACACTTCGTGCTGGTTACATGTACGACACAAGCGCTCAAGATAAAGTAACGTCTATCTCGGTACCAGACTCTGATCGCCAGTGGTTCTCCACAGGTTTCTCTTACCATATTGATAATAGCTCAAACATCGATTTTGGCTTCACGTACTTGTTAGGTGAAGATGTAAAAGTTAATGAGAATACTCAATTATCTCCTGTTCTTTCTACCGGTGTAACAGCAACAACTCATGCTGATGCAATTCTATTCGGCTTACAATACAGCCGTAGCTTCTAAACGCTTCGCTGTTAGTTAGTAGAAAAATACTTTATATAAAAGGCTGGATTTCCAGCCTTTTTTCATATCTGCGATTTATTGCCCACTCAATTTGAGTGAACACGTGTATCTAAATCTCACAATTAGGACGCACAGCTGTTCGCTGAGTTCCGTTTACAAGCCCTTCACAGTTAGATTATTAAACCGCACGAATAACATTTAAAAGCATAATATTCCAAATGACCACTTACGCTGGATTTTCATTTCTAAAGTAAAAACTCTACCTTTAAACTTTTGTCCCACGTTATAAACAAATCAGCGAACATTCGAATGAAAACCAACAAGACTCTTCTATCAACAGCAGTGGCATTAAGCCTACTTGGCGCAACGGGCATGGCTAACGCAGCAGGTTTCCAACTTGCTGAATATTCTGCAACAGGCCTAGGTCGAGCATATGCTGGTGAAGCTGCAATGGCTGACAACGCAAGTGCACAATGGCGTAACCCAGCAATGCTAACTTATTTGGAAGGCACTCAAGTGTCCGTTGGTGCAATCTATGTGAACCCAAATATTGATATTGAAGGTGATGTAAACTTCCACGGTAGCACTTCTTCTGCATCTTCAGATGACTTCGCACATGATGCAATCATTCCAAACTTCTACCTATCACACCAATATAATGAGAAATTCGCGATTGGTTTGGCATTTGGCACCAACTACGGCATGGAAACCGATTTAGGTAAAGGCTTTGGTGCCTCGCACTTCGGTAACGAAGCAAGCGTAACGACAATGGAAGCGAACTTGAACGCAGCTTACAAAGTCAATGAATCAATCAGCGTTGGTGGTGGTATCCGTTACATCATCGGCGAAGGCAGCTTTGGCGCAGCAGCTCCTAAGAATAACGTTGTAGGGTTAAATCCTGAAACTAATCAACCAATCAGTGTTCCTCAAGGTACCGCTCTAAAATACATGGAAGGTGACGATACCGCTTGGGGCTGGCAAGTTGGTACAGCATGGCAGATCAATGAAAATAACCGTATCGGCTTCGCGTACAAATCTGAAGTTGAACTGAAGCTTGAAGGCCATGCTGAAGGTCTTGGTTTTGGCTTCGGTACTTCTGAACGCGACAACGGCTACATGTATCTAAACCTGCCTGCAACGGCTGAGTTGGCAAGCTTCCACCAAGTAACAGACCAACTTGCGTTACACGCAAGCGTTAACTGGACGGATTGGAGCTCTTTCGAGAAATTGGAAGCACGTCTAAATACTGCTGGCACGCATATGGTTAAAGTAGAAAACTGGGAAGACAACTATCGCTTTGCTGTTGGTGCTACTTACCAGCTTGATCCTAAGCTAGCGCTACGCACTGGTATTGCATACGATACTTCAGCGGTAAGCGACAAAAACCGCACGATTACTATTCCAGAAACTGACCGCACTTGGCTAAGTATTGGCGCAACGTACGATTGGACGAAAGACTTCAGCCTAGACGCTGGCTTCACCTATATTTTTGCGAAAGACGCACCAATCGTTGAGTCTCGTGGTTACAAGTCAGACGACACTGCAGAACAAGTCGGCGGCCAATTTGTAGGCGAAACTACGGGTAATGTTTGGCTAATCGGTGTTCAAGCAAACTACCGTTTCTAACCAAGCTGCAAAATACAAAAAAGGCTTAGCATCAGCTAAGCCTTTTTTCATTTCTCTGTGCCGTCCTAAATAAGGTTGACACTTTCCACCCCCAAAATTGGAGAGTGTTATGAAATCAACAACTAAAAGAACT
>NZ_JAWOTB010000007.1:0-99599 GCF_033338655.1 Vibrio sp. Vb1729
TGCCGCCAGCGTTCAATCTGAGCCATGATCAAACTCTTCAATTTAAGATTTTGTCGGCTCAATGAATACTGAACATTCCTTTCGCTAATAAATAGCAGAAGTAATGTTTGAATTGACTGTGCTCTTATTGGTTTTTACTTTTGAAAAAGTAAAACAAAACAGCTCAAGGCTGCTTCCCAATTCAAATGGTCACTTCGTTTCATTGAAACCTAATTTGATACCGAAGTATCGAATTGGATTATCATCAACGAGTGCCCACACAGATTGATAGGTCTATATTGTTAAAGAGCTTGCTTTGCGAGAAGTTTTTCTCTCAAAGCGGAGGTGCATTCTAGCGATTTAGTTGTTAGTGTCAAACACTTTTTTAAACTAATTTTTTGTAGAAGCTTTTTACCTCTTCGACCCTGCTAAAGCCTTGTGGCGTCTGCCGTGTCGATGGATGCGCATTATAGGGAGAAGATTTTCTTTGGCAATACTAAAAATGCATTTTTTCTAAAAAAACATGCCAAATGGATACTTTCCATCCAACCCTAAAATTACCCAGAAATAACACTCAGGATTTATACAATTTACCCACAAAAAGCTGTGGATAACTACTCATCACTATCAAAGAAATAAGAAATACGCGAACGCGGATTTAGATACTCTTTTACTTTATCCGGTAATTTTGACGGATGAATCGCGTTAACTATCTTTATATCTTTTGAGGCAAGATCAATGATTGGCGCTTGCGTCCTTGGTACTGATGGATCGTAAACCAAGACATTCGGGAATAATAAATGCGATGCATTCACTGAGATAACCAGGCCGACCATATTATTAGAAAGCTGAACTACGGTACCCGGAGGAAACACGCCCATAAACTTAATTAGGATGTTCAGGTTCTCTTCTTTATATAGGTGTTTACAGTTCTTATATAAATGAGAGAGTGCGGTATAAGGAATCTTTTGATCTGAGACTATCGGTGTATGACACAAGTTATCAAACGCATTGGCTACAGCAATAATTTGAGCAAACTCGTTGATCTCATCTCCTTTCAGGCCTTTAGGATAACCAGACCCATCTCTTAGCTCATGGTGCTGCGCGATCACAATTCTCGCGACTTCGGGAAAAGCCTCGATTTGACTCGCAAGATCGACGCCATATTTAGTGTGCAACTTTAAGTAGTTGGTTTCTGGCTCTGTTAGAGGTAGTTGCTTTCTTAATATTGCAGTCGGGATTTTTATTTTCCCGATATCATGGAATAGTGCGGAGAAGGAAAGCTCTTTCAACTGTGCTGCTGAGTACCCTTTAGCACGGCCAATCATCATCGAGATAACAGCCACGTTCAATGAGTGGAAATAAATATCTTCAAACTCATTTTTTCCGTTCATCAGATGTAACGTAACATTATCATCGCACATTAACTTCTCGACGATATCTTCAATAAGAAGCTTTGCTTCATCAACTGCTGCTGTCGGACGGTTACGGATTTTAGTCATGACTGAACGCATACGTGCCAGAGAGCGCTCAAACTCTTTTTCACACTGAATCACGCGTCGACGGTATGCACTTAACTTTTCTATGCGGTTTTGTTTTTCTTGCCACATTTTTTGAGTTTCATGATCTAACGACGCTTCATTTGTTACTCTGTCAGCTTGTCTTTGATCAACAGGGAGTGGAACGGCATCGCTTTGCTCTGGATTAAAGTAAACGAACTTTACGCCGAGGTGGCGGATCATCTCGACTTGCTCTTGGTCTTTAATCTTAAAGCTATTGAGTAGAAAGGGGTGATCGTTCCACTTTAGCGGAAGACGGATATGTAATCCGGGTTGAATACGATCGACCGTTAGTTTAATGGCTGCCACTTATTCACTACTGATTTATATTTCTTAAGAGAGTTAGAATACTAGTAAATTTTGTGAATAAATTCATCAGTAACTATCAAAACATCAAACCGTTATTTCTAAGCGACTCACTTGATTAGATAGAAGTAAGCTACTTTAAGGAGCGATCTGCTTTGCGTATTTTAAGCTTGGCCTCGAACACAGGCTTGTCTATTACTTCTTGACCTTTGACTAGTCCCATTAACGTTTGTACCGCTACACGGGCCATGTCACTGATAGGAAAGTGCACTGCTGATACTGTAGGGTAAAGACTTTCACAAAGATCAACACTGTCAAAGCTAGTTAATGAGATTTGCTCTGGTACAGAAATACTGTGCTCGTGTAAGTACTGCATTGCGCCAACCGTCATTTCTTCACTGCACGAAAAGACAGCCGTCACATCAGGGTGTCGTTGTAAAATTGCAGCCATTGCATCATAACCACTTTGCCGGCCATAATTCCCTTCTTCACACCAGCTTTCATCAATATCTATACCAGCATCCTTCATTGCATCAATATACCCAAGCTTTCTCAATACACTGTTATGACGTTGGGATGGACCGGCAATACAAGCAATCTTTCGATGACCACCAGCTAAAAGGTGCTCAACGGCAATACGGCTTGCATGATGATGGTTAAAGATAACACAACGCTCTTCTATTCCTTCCACGTAGCGATCCAGGAGAACGAAAGGTGTTGGCTGTTTAGCTAATTCACGTAAGTCATCATCTGACAAATAACGACTATGAAGTACATAGCCGTCACAACGTAAATCATTAAAACGCTGAATTGCCTCTTTTTCACCTTGTGCAGAATGATGGCCTTGAGCTGTAATCAAAAACTTCTTATGAATATCTAGCTCGGTTTGAACCTGCTCCATCATCTCGCCAAAGAAGCCCCCCGTATAGTAAGTCACCAATAACCCAACCATATTACTGGATGAGGTTGCGAGTGAACG
This sequence comes from Vibrio sp. Vb1729, assembly GCF_033338655.1. Taxonomy (NCBI): domain Bacteria; kingdom Pseudomonadati; phylum Pseudomonadota; class Gammaproteobacteria; order Vibrionales; family Vibrionaceae; genus Vibrio; species Vibrio sp. Vb1729. Next base: position 2,824 of record NZ_JAWOTB010000007.1, read on the forward strand.
AGCAATTGCACTGGGACGATAATTCAATTGCGCCATAGCTTGCTCTACTTTTTTTCGAGTTTCCTCGCGAAATTTCCCCTCTCCATTAATAATTCGAGAAACGGTAGAGCGATTTACACCGGCGAGTTCGGCTACATCTTTAATCCTTGCCATAATGCTATTGGGTCCAACTGCAATTGTTATTAAATATTCGTTTGTGTAGAACGGCTGCCAGCAATTCGTAAGGTGCTATAGGGGGCGAAGCTGGCAGCCTTTAATCATACACCGACCGTTTGATTGGTAGAAACAAGCTCAGAGTAATCCGTGACAGTTATACCATGATGAGCTAACTGTTCTTTTAAAATGGGAGAGGTAAGAACTTGTAACTCTAGCTCTCGCTGAAGCGCATAGCCACTCTTTAAGATAAGCGCCTGATCGGCCTCTGCCGGGTGGCACATCACCTCAACCAAGTCATAGTCAGCTTTTAAGCTCAATAGATGTGCCATTAAGCCATCCAAGCTCACTTTTTGATCATAAAACTCATCAGTAAAGATATATCTGATTGTCATCGATTCTTGACACAAGCCAGTGCCCCGCAGTGGCACTCTGTATTCATTCGCTACTTCTTTAATAACGGGCAAAATTTGAGGGTGAGTATGCGCGTGATGATGGCTATCTAAGTGGCTTAGCTCTAACCCAAGCGATAAAAAATGTTCCACCTGAGCTTTTGCTTCATCATAAATGACCTGAGTTTCGAAGTCCTGCTTACTCCAAAGTTCGTCATAGTTGATAAAGTGCGCTCGGCCGTTGGTCAAGTTAGGATGCTTCGTTATAGGCACACCTGCTGTAAACCTAAGATGAACGCCAATTTTCAAGTCTGGATTATGGCGAGCTAGTTCTAAGGCATGTTGCTCAGCATCCATACCCACCATCATGGTGGTTGAATGAACCACACCTTGCTGATGAGCTTTAACGATGCCGCTATTTACACCTCTCGTTAAACCAAAATCATCAGCATTAAAAATGACTTTCATCGGCGCCCTTCCTTAGTCTTACAACGTCGTTAGTTTAAATTGAGGTAAATACGGAGCGTTCACCGCTAGGATATCATCCAGGATTGACTTGGCGCGGCCAATGTCAGGCACCAATGGGTTATTGGTTAATGCCATAAGCGCCTTGTCATAATTACCTTCGACAGCAGCTTCTATTGTTAGCTGCTCATACGCTTTAACTTGATGGAGTAATCCTTTGATATTGTTTGACAACTCGCCAACCGCAAGAGGTTTCGCCCCCCAGCTACCAATCACGGCACTACATTCAATCACAGCATCGTCAGGTAGGCCGTTGATCGCTCCATTATTTAAAACGTTAACAACATGAATACTATTACGATTGTTATAAATTGAATCAACTAGGTTCAGTGATGCATCAGAATAATAAGCACCACCCCGCTCCTCTAACTCTTTCGGCTTATGATCGAGGGTAGGATCTTGATAGAGCTTAAATAGCGCATTTTCTGTTTCCATTACCTGCTCAGCACGAGTGCCTTTTTCATCGGCACTTTGTTTCTCTTCAGCAAGCATGGCATCAGTTTGGTAGAAGTAACGATGATAAGGACATGGTATCGCCCCCAGTGCTTTTAGAAATGCCGGATCCCACGGCTCTTCCCAGATATTCTTCATACTGAAGTTGGCACCATCACCAACTTTCTCTAATACCGTTTGAGTAATATCTTCCCCATTGAGCCATGCTTTGTGTACCCACACGAGATGGTTTAACCCAGCAAACTCAAGTTGTAGCTCTTTTGGCTCGCACTCCATCATTTCTGCAGTCATCATTTCCATTGAAACGGGCACATTGCATAAACCAATACTTTTTACTTTGGTGTACTTACTGACCGCTTCGGAAACTAAACCCGCTGGGTTGGTGAAATTGAGCATCCATGCGTTTGGAGCCAACTCTTCAATGTCTTTACAGATATCAAGAATGACCGGAATGGTTCGCAGTGCTTTAGCAAAACCACCAGGGCCCGTTGTTTCTTGGCCGATGACGTCGTACTTGATTGGGATTCGCTCATCATTAGCGCGAGCAGCAAGGCCACCAACACGAAACTGCGTCATCACAAAATCCGCATCTTTTATCGCAGCACGGCGATCGAAACTGGCTTTTATCTCAATTTTTGCTCCGGCTTTATCGACCATTCGCTGAGCCAATCCTTTGATGATCTCAAGCTTCTCAGCTCCTGACTCAATGTCCACAAAATGAATCTTCCTAACGGGTAAATATTCTAAGCGCTTAATAACCCCTTCAACCAATTCCGGGGTATAGCTACTACCACCGCCAATAATGGCAAGTTTGATCGCCTCTCTAGACATTTTCATCCCCCTTTATTTGTTCGAGATTTTTTTGTTCAGTGCGACGATTTCTACAGCCATCTCTTGAGCCAAAATCGTAGTCATTAGGTGATCTTGAGCATGCACCATCACTAACGTCATCGGGACTTTCCCTTCTCCCTGATCTTCTTCAATAAGCTGAGTCTGTATTAAGTGGGCTTTATTAATGCACTCTCTTGCTTGAGAGAGCTTCTCATCAGCCGCTTCAAAATCTTGTTCTCGAGATAAACGCAATGCCTCGTAGCTTAAACTTCTGGCTTCACCAGCATTGCAAATGATCTCCATTACAACCAATTCTTGTTCCATCATTTTCTCTCCGAAAATCGGGCCGCGGTAATTGCGGCCCATTAAGTACAGTTAAGCAGTAACGCCTTCGCCTGACGGCTGCGTGTCACCTTTAGTTTCCTTCGTCGTTGGTAGTTCTTGCTCCAACATTTGCTTCTCAAACATTTTGAAGAATGGGAAGTAGATGATTAGATCAAGAATTAATAAACCAATGACGAGCAATACTGGCGCAAAGGTCCAACCGCTACCCCACGAAGCACCTATCAGTGCCGGTGTTGTCCAAGGTGTTGTAGCGACACCCATACCCACAAAGCCGACATGCACAGCAAAATACGCAATCGTAGCGTTGATGACTGGAGCGAAGACGAACGGGATAAACAAGGTCGGGTTCATCACAACTGGGCTACCGAAGATCACAGGTTCGTTGATTTGGAAAAAGCCAGGCACCGCACTCATTCGACCAATGCTCTTAAGGTGAACAGAACGGCTAAACGACATCAGCATAACAAGAGCAAGTGTTGCACCAGAGCCGCCAATAAAGATGTAAAAATCCCAGAACGGTTGAGTAAATACGTTTGGAATCGGTTCACCTGCAACAAAGGCTTCAATGTTGGCACCAATGTTGGTCAAAAAGATTGGAGAAAGCAGTCCAACAACAATTGCAGCACCATGAATACCCGCAAACCAAAGCAGCTGGCAAAGCAATAAAGCGCCAATAATGGCAGGCAATGAGTTAGACGCACTAATTAGCGGTTTAAAGATAGCCATAACAGCGTCTGGAATCAGCATGTCGTACTGGGTTTGTACGAAAAGGCTAAGTGGATATAAGGTAATGAATATCGCTAAGACTGGTAGCAATACTTCAAATGATCGCGCAATCGCCGGTGGCACCTGCTCTGGCATGCGAATCGTAATATTGTGCTTTTTCATAAAACGGTAGAGCTCCACCGAGAAAAATGCACACATCACTGCGGTGAAGATCCCGGTTCCGCCCATGTGAGACATAGACAACGCGCCATCTTTAGCTGGGGCCGCAATGAGTAAAAAAGACATTAGTGACAATACAGCACTCGTGATCCCATCCATCTTGTAAGCCTTAGCTAAACTATAAGCAACGCCCAGCGAAACAAAAATGGTCATGATCCCCATCGACATGTTGTAGGGCATCATTATGGTATCAAAATGTGTAGTGGCGAAATCGAGCCAAATTCGACCAAAAGTAAAGGTTGTATCTTCGGCAAATGGGGGGAATGCAAAAATCAAAATGAAACTACCGACAATAATAAACGGCATTGCGACAATAAAACCGTCTCTCATTGCGCGAACATGGGGCTGATTCCCCACTTTAGCTGCTATAGGGGCTATATGCTTTTCGACTGCGCCTATAATTGCGTCATAAAGCTTCATAGAGTCCATCCTTATTTTAGGCAAAAGAATCCCGCATCAAATATTTATATTTGATGTACAGTTATCTTTTTAATTTAAAACTATGGTTTAGTTAATTAATTCTAATGCTTGCTCTAGTACTTCTTCTCCCTTCATCATTCCATAATGCTGAGGAGAAATAGCATCAATGTTTTTACCATGCTCTTGCGCCGTTTTTCTTAGCTCTTCTAGCTGAAAACGTACTTGAGGCCCGAGAAGACAAACATCGTACTCTTTAATTGCATCTTCAAACGCATTCACTGACATTGCATCAATTTTGCACTCAATTCCTTTATTTTCAGCAGCTTGCTCCATTTTCTTAACAAGCATACTGGTGGACATCCCTGCGCTACAGCATAAAAGGATCTTTTTCATAGCCTTACTCCCGTTGTGTAAATTTCAACCTATAAAAACTGTAGCAAAAATAACCAAGACAAAAAAGCGCAACCGGTTGCATCATTCGTGAACACAATCCCAATTTAGAAAATACCACCTATTTTTTTGTAATTATTTAGGTCTAGGATAAAAGTCATAAAATATTTTAAGACATCACATTAAGTTTCAAATTATCAATATTTTACTACTGACAACGTCGTTATTAATTTCTTAAAAGGAATAGAGAATGAAATTTAATAAATTGGCTATTGCAACGCTTGTAAGTGCCGCACTATCACAACACTCATTTGCTCAAACCGGCTCTAAAGGCACCATTTATCTAACGTTTGATGATGGACCAATCAATGCATCTATTGACGTTATTCAAGTACTTAACCAGGAAGATATCAAAGCGACGTTTTACTTTAATGCTTGGCATTTAGATGGAATTGGTGATGAGAATGAAGACCGTTCCCTAGAAGCCTTAAAGCTCGCATTAGACACTGGTCATATTGTTGCGAACCACAGTTACGATCACATGGTGCACAACTGCGTGGATGAATTTGGACCGAACAGTGCTGCGGAGTGTAATGCGACCGGGGACCACCAGCTTAACTCGTATCAAGACCCTGTTTACGACGCCTCCATGTTTACGGAAAACTTATCTGTGTTAGCAAAGTATTTGCCGAACATTACAAGCTACCCGAACTACAAGGCAACAGAATTTGCTAGACTGCCCTACACCAACGGTTGGCGAGTGACGAAAGACTTCAAAGCAGATGGGTTATGTGCCACGTCTGATGACCTGAAACCTTGGGAACCAGGATATGTGTGCAATACATCCAACCCATCCAACAGTGTAAAAGCAGCTATCGAGGTTCAAAATATCCTAGCGAATAACGGCTATCAAACTCATGGTTGGGATGTGGACTGGGCACCTGAAAATTGGGGCATTGAAATGCCAGCAAACAGCCTTACAGAAGCAGAAGCATTTCTTGGATATGTGGATTCCGCGTTAAACACTTGTGCACCAACAACGATTAACCCGATCAACTCCAAAGCTCAAGAGTTCCCATGTGGTACACCTTTACACGCCGATAAAGTTATCGTATTAACTCACGAGTTCCTATTTGAAGATGGTAAGCGTGGCATGGGTGCAACGCAAAACCTACCTAAGCTCGCTAAGTTTATACAGTTAGCAAAACAAGCGGGTTATGACTTCGACACAATGGATAACTACACACCGAACTGGCAAGTTGGTCATAACTACGACGCTGGCGATTACGTCTTACACCTAGGTACTGTATACCAGGCTGTAACAAACCATGCTGCACAACAAGATTGGGCACCGTCTCCAACCTCTAGCCTCTGGACAAATGCGGACCCAGCCACTAACTGGACTCAAAATGTTTCCTATAAACAAGGCGATGTGGTGACTTATCAAGGTTTGCGTTATCTAGTTGATGTACCGCACGTGTCCCAAGCAGACTGGACTCCGAACACTCAAAATACCTTGTTCACAGCTCTATAGGCTGTTCCTACTATCACCATGTAGTAGTTTGCGCGAGGCATACCCCTCGCGCTTTTTTGTTTTGAAGATCCAGATACAACAAAGCCCCGACTTTCATCGAGGCTCTGTCTTAAAATATGGTACCGGTGGACGGAGTTGATTGGACTGGCATCCCTGCCGCCACCGCGAAGGCAACGCTAACTTCCTTTTGATATTTACGAGCACCTAAAACGACGAAAGGCCGCTATAAAAGCGACCTTTCTAATATGGTACCGGTGGGCGGACTTGAACCGCCACGCCCGAAGGCAACGGATTTTGAATCCGTCGTGTATACCAATTTCACCACACCGGCATCTTTGGGCTATTGCCCTTTGATGGTTGGCATTATACGTAAGCTTTTGACCTGCGCAAGCATAAATACCTTAAATAACTATCGTTTGCTGATAATTTCGCCACAAAGTGTGACAAAGCTGTACTCATAAGAAACGTACGCTCCATTTTCTACTACTCTTCCAGATGAAAATGAGTATACGAAACTCTTTTTAAGTTCTATTCACTGTAATATCAGAAACATAACCATTCCCAATGCTCGACAACGCATTATGGAGCATCTCTGCGGCATCTTCTGCTTGCATGAAGTGACTCGTGTCCATCGTATTGCCGCTTGTTTTCCAGAATTCCGTATCCATTCCACCAGGATAAACCGCGATAATTTTCATAGGTTTTCCTTTTAGCTCCAAACGAACCGACTCAATTAATCCTTTGACGGCCCATTTCACTGCACAATACGTAGACTCTTGCGCTTTAGGTTGTTGCGCGGCTGTGGACATGATCATGACCACTTTTATTGGATGATCTTTGTAACGCTTTACTAACTCTCTTAACACATGAATCGCAGAATTCAGGTTGTTATCAATCAACTTTTGAATCTCTTCCGGCTCCTGCTCTTCCAGTAAGCCAAAATAACCACTTCCTGCACTATGAATGACCATTTCAGGCGGCTGTTTCATCCCATCAAAGAGCTGTTTCACACCTTGATGTAATGAGAGGTTGCAAGCTTGATAGCCGACGTTATGAGAGAGTTGTTTTGCTAGTGCGGATAGTTTTTCTGTGTTTCTTCCTATTACGTACGTCTCTTTGCCTTCCGCATCATAACGCTTTGCTAGTTCCGCCCCTAAACCGCTACTTGCACCTGTAACTACAATCATGCGCTACCTCTTTTCAATCACATACTTTTAATTCATCTATCAATTAAGGTAACAGAATCGTGGTAATTCACACCTCAAGAGCACCATTCTTTGAAGCAAGCAGCTTTCTTACTTTCGTGATGCATGAAATATCAAGCAGAACGACGGGCATTTAACCTATGCTTAAGCAAGAATAACTTTCTGAATTTTCTATCGACTTTCTAGTGAGAACTGAATAGGAGCAAAGAATGACTGGGTCAAAATGGCAGTGGTTACTGAAACAGATGACACGAAAACTGTGGGTCCGGACGTCACTCTACGCATTACTAGCTGTTGCTACCGCCTTAATGTCGATTGTTTTAAACCAGTTCATTACTCTGCCCCCTGCCATCAACGTCAGCAAGGATTTGTTGAACAACATATTAAATATCCTCGCAACCTCGATGCTTGCAGTGACTACATTCTCTCTCAATATTATGGTCTCAGCGTACAGTGCCGCTAGTGCAGGGGTAACGCCGCGAGCGACAAAACTGTTGATGGAAGACAGCACAACACAAAATGCCTTAGCAACCTTTCTTGGCTCTTTTCTATTTAGTTTGGTAGGAATTATCGCGCTAGGTATTGGGGCCTATCATCAACAAGCACAAATTTATCTGTTCATCGTGACTATCGCCGTAATCGTGATGATCATACTCACTCTGCTACGTTGGATTCAGCACCTTTCCGTACTAGGAAGGGTCAGTGAAACCACTTCATACGTGGAGCAAGCCTTGTTAGATGCGATAAGAAAACGGGGCAAAGAGCGTTGGCTAGGTGCTCACCCGTGGAGCCACCCAGAACATAAACCCAGAGGAAGTAAACCTATTTTGAGCCAAGAAATTGGCTACTTACAGCATGTTGATATGCATCATCTCGATAGTATTGCTGAAGCAAACCAATGCACCATCTATCTTGAGCGACAACCGGGAAGTTTTGTGTACGTAGGTCAACCATTGGCTTGGGTTTGTGGAGAATTGCCAGACGAAAGCGAAGTAACGGCAGCCTTCACGATTCGAACGGAGCGTTCATATGATCAGGACCCTCGCTTTGGTTTAGTCGTTATGGCGGAAATCGCCTCACGAGCACTATCTCCGGCTGTAAATGATAATGGCACCGCAATTGACGTTCTTGGGCGTTCTGTACGAGCACTTTCATTATGGGGAGACCTACTCAGTGAGCCTCCTACCAAAACTCGATATCCTAGACTATTTGTGCCCGCATTGAGCTGCCAGGATTTGTTCGATGATGTCTTTTTGCCGATAGCACACGATGGTGCAGCGCAACTCCAAATACAGATTCGCCTACAAAAGGCCTTGCTAGCTCTCTCTAGTATGCACCCTAAGTTATTTTTGTCACCAGCAATCAAGCTGTCAGAAAAAGCTTTAGAGCTTTCATTAAGCCAACATTATACCGAAGATGAGAAACACCAACTCTCTCAGCTATCTAATCTGGTCACAGACCAAAAAGCCAATGGTTAAGAGAGTCGAATTCAGTTGAAACATATTGCTGCACGGCCTCGTGTATCATGACATGTGCTGATAACGTAGGGCAGAAAAGTCTCTTCGTTTATACACAATTAAAGACTCTGTGCGTTAGGTCTCTTTTCTCTTGGTGAGGGAATCTATATTCTGACGCACAATTTTTAAGGTAAGTGATGGAATAATGACAACGTCTACAACTCTTCCACCTGCTGGTCTCTTTCGTCGACTTGCAGCGTTGATTTACGACACATTGATTATTATCGCAATTGAAATGATGGCCGCAGGTATTGTTATGGCCGTTGTGTTTGCACTAAATGCAGCAGGATTGTTGAGCTATGGCGAGTACGCTGATGCCGCAGATATGCTCGGAAAGCACCCTGTATTGAGCCCTCTATTTACACTTTATCTTGCGGGTGTGTGGATATATTTCTTTGTGTTCTTCTGGACGCGAGCAGGACAAACTCTTGGGATGCGCGCTTGGAAGCTTCGAGTTCGCAATGCCAAAGACGGAGCACCAATTACGGTAACTCAAGCTCTGATTCGTATTTCGACATCTGGCTTTGGCTTGGCAAATTTGACTGTACCGATTGATCCGAAGAAACGTGGTTTCCACGACATTTGGGCCAAAACAGAGGTTGTTGTATTACCTAAGGCAAACTAACTTGTCTAGGAACACAAAAAAGGAAGGCGTAATGCCTTCCTTTACATTTGGTTCGGTAAAACTTGGTTTATTCGATGATGCTTCAGTTATAGCTTTCTTCGTAGTAGTGCAATCGCAATAGCTAAGAACACCAAACTCGGGGCCAAAGCACCAAACACTGGGGATATGCCATACACCAAGCTTAATGGACCAAAGAACTCACTGGATATGTAAAAAGTAAACCCGGCAACCACGCCCGACAATACCCTTGCCCCCATGGTCACGCTTCTGAGTGGACCGAAAACAAAAGATAGCGCCATTAACATCATCACAGCAATTGAAAGCGGCTGAGTCAACTTACGCCAAAACGCCAACTCATAGCGAGATGCATCTTGTTCCGATGCTTTCAGGTAAGTCACATAATCATACAAACCGCTCAGCGACAGTTCTTCTGGCTTCACGGTCACCACAGCTAGCTTATCTGGTGCCAAAGAGGTGTGCCACTCCATCTGTTCGATGTCTTGCTTTGAAATTACGTTTTCATTTTCCATGTCCGTAATTTGTACGTAGCGCATCAGCCAGTTGTTATCTTGTTGGTAGTCGACTTCTTCGGCGAAAATAACTTTTTGTAGATTCTTATCATCATCAAAACGCCACATATTTAAAGCATAAAGCTTGTCGTCTTCGACTTTACCTATAAAGATAAAGTCGTTTGCGTCACGAGCCCACACACCTGAGCGCACAGACACAATGCTACCACCTGATATCGCAAACGCACGTAAGTCACGGGCCATCTTCTGGGCCTCAGGAGCGCCCCATTGACCTAACGCCATAACGACAATCATGAGCGGGACGGCCGTTTTTAGTACCGATAACCCGATATCCAGCTTAGAGAAACCAGCAGCTTGCATCACCACCAGCTCAGAGCTTGAAGCCAACATACCTAAGCCGATCAGGGCACCGAGTAATGCCGCCATTGGAAAGAACATTTCGATATCACGCGGCACACTGAGTAACACAAAGTACAACGCATGAGTGAGGTCGTACACACCTCGCCCTACTTTACGTAGCTGTTCTACATATTTGATGATGCCCGATAAGCCAACAAACGTCGCTAAAACCAAGGCAGTGGTAGAGATGATGGTTCTACCGATGTAAAGGTCTAAGATTTTGAACACAGCTTACGCGAGCCTCTTCTTGCGGAATTTGTCTTTTATTCGTCTAGCAGCAACGCTGTCCATCATATTCGCCATGATAGCAACAATCAGCAACATCGCATTGATTGGCCACATACCAATAGCAGCCGGGATGTCACCATCTTCTAATGCAGATTTGGTTGCACTGATCGCCAAGAAATACGCTAGATAGATCAGAATCGCAGGCCCCATTTTGGCAAACCGTCCCTGACGCGGATTCACCGCAGACAAAGGAATAACGAGCATTGTTAAGAGTGGAATACACACAAATAACGAAATTCGCCATTGTAGCTCCGCTTGCGCCTCTGGATCTGGGTGACCTATCAAGTCAACCGTTGGGTATGCTTCCCAGTCTCGCCCTTTCTTTTTGACCTCACGTTGGCCGATAACACCTTCGTATTCATCGAATTTCGTGATCATATATTCAACGCGAGTAGGCACACCTTCATAACGCGTACCTTCTTTCATAGTGATGATCTGACGACCGTCCGAAAGCTCTTTTACTTCACCAGAAGATGAGAACATCACACTCGGTAACACTGAATCTCGAGGGCGCATCTGCGCAACAAAAACGTTGCTCAAGGTATTGTCTTTAATGTCATCGATGAACACAACCGATGAACCGTCTGGTGTACCTTGGAACTGACCTTTTTTAAGTAGGTCAACGCTGTTTTCTGACGCTACCTGCTCATAAAGCTGCTCAACGCGGTCTTGAGACCACGGCGATAGCCACAACGCATTGAAAGCCGCCACCGCTGAAGTAATCAACGCTAGGTATAAGGCCGCTTGAACTAAGAATTTATTACCAATACCTGTCGCGTTCATTACGACAATTTCGCTCTCTGCATACAGACGACCAAATGTGATCAATATGCCGATATACAGACTTAAAGGCAGCATTAACAGACCCATTGCTGGCATGTTCAAACCAACAATAGAGAAAATCAATCCAGCAGGAATATCCCCATCAGAAGCATCAGCAAGAACACTTATGAATTTCTGGCTTACAAACACCAAAAAAAGTACGAAAAAAATCGCAAATTGGCTCTTGAGTGTTTCGCGGATCAAATATCTAACAATAATCACGCTGAAATTACCTATACAAAACTTGTTTTTTTGGTCGAATCACTATAGTTTCCCGTTGAACCATTTATTTTTTTAAAAATTATAAACTAGATGTTAGTCGCTTAATCAGCTCTGCATGTTAAGTCTGGAGCTAAAATTCAACAAGTAAGCGATCATTATCTAACATTTAGAGCAATTTGTCTTCAGGATGTAGGAGTACGCATGGAGTTCAGTGTAAAAAGTGGCAGTCCAGAGAAACAACGTAGCGCATGTATCGTTGTTGGTGTGTTTGAACCACGTCGCCTTTCTCCAGTAGCCGAACAACTTGATAAAATCAGTGACGGTTACATCAGTTCACTACTTCGCCGTGGTGATCTAGAGGGTAAACCTGGTCAGATGCTGCTACTGCATCAAGTACCAGGTGTTTTGTCAGAGCGCGTTTTACTTGTCGGTTGCGGCAAAGAGCGTGAACTTGGCGAGCGCCAGTACAAGGAAATCATTCAAAAGACGATCAGCACACTTAACGAGACAGGCTCAATGGAAGCGGTATGTTTCCTAACTGAACTGCATGTTAAGGGTCGTGATACATACTGGAAAGTGCGCCAGGCTGTAGAAGCGACTAAAGATGGTCTATACACATTTAATCAATTCAAGAGCGTGAAACCTGAGACTCGCCGCCCACTGCGCAAGCTTGTTTTCAACGTACCAACGCGTCGTGAATTGAACTTGGGTGAAAAAGCAATCACTCATGGTCTTGCTATCGCATCAGGTGTCAAAGCCTCAAAAGACCTTGGCAACATGCCGCCAAACGTAGCTAATCCAGCTTACCTTGCTTCTCAAGCTCGTCGTCTAGCGGACGACTACGAAACCGTAACCACCAAAATTATTGGTGAGCAAGAGATGGAAAAGCTGGGTATGACCTCTTACCTAGCAGTAGGCCGTGGTTCTAAAAACGAATCTATGATGTCTATCATCGAGTACAAAGGTAACCCTGACTCAGATGCAAAACCGATTGTGCTCGTAGGTAAAGGTCTAACCTTCGACTCAGGCGGTATCTCTCTAAAGCCGGGTGAAGGTATGGATGAGATGAAGTACGACATGTGTGGTGCGGCATCGGTATTCGGTACAATGAAAGCGCTGGCGAAGCTAAACCTACCAATCAACGTTATTGGTGTTCTAGCGGGCTGTGAAAACATGCCTGGCAGCAACGCTTACCGTCCAGGTGACATCCTAACGACCATGTCTGGTCAAACTGTAGAAGTTCTGAACACGGATGCTGAAGGCCGTCTTGTTCTTTGTGACGCACTGACTTACGTAGAGCGTTTCGAACCAGACTGCGTGGTTGACGTTGCAACGCTAACTGGTGCTTGTGTTATCGCACTAGGCCACCATATCAGCGGCGTAATCTCTAACCACAACCCTCTTTCTCATGAGCTAGTAAACGCTTCTGAGCAAGCGAGTGACCGTGCATGGCGTCTACCAATGGCAGACGAGTACCACGAACAGTTGAAGAGCCCGTTTGCGGATATGGCAAACATTGGTGGTCGCCCTGGTGGCACAATTACTGCGGGTTGCTTCTTATCTAAGTTCGCGAAGAAGTATAACTGGGCACACGTCGATATCGCAGGTACCGCGTGGAAATCAGGCGCAGCGAAAGGCTCAACGGGCCGTCCTGTCTCAATGCTTGTCCAATTCCTTTTGAACCGCAGCGGCCAAGAGACAGAAGAGTAATTTCTGAACAGAATCTAAAAGGGCCGCAAGGCCCTTTTTTATTATCCTAATTTTCTAAAATGAAAGTGGGACTTAAGATGGTCTTAGGAAGAGCCCCAAGGCAAGTGAGAGAATGATGCAAACTGCAACCTTCTACATCATTAACGAAGAGAGCCCGCAAGCAACGGTGGCTGGCTTTGAAGAATACATCGTGTTTTTGGCTCAGCACTTTGCTCGCCAAGGCGCTAAAGTGTATTTAAACTGCCAAGACAAACCACACGCCGAGCAGCTCGCTGAAGCCTTTTGGCAAGTTGATGCAGACAAGTTCATGGCACATAACCTCGTAGGCGAGGGACCGAAATACGCCACCAACATTGAAATCGGCCATGAAGGTGTAAAACCTAATTGGAACCGTCAGCTGGTAATTAATTTGGCGGAAAATGAGACAACCTTTGCGAACAAGTTTGCTCAAGTGGTAGACTTCGTGCCCTGCGAAGAAAAAGCTAAACAACTCGCAAGAGAAAGATATAAAATTTACCGTCAAGCAGGTTACCAGCTGCAAACGATCGAAATTCAATATCCTTAACGGTCAATCCTTATAGTTAAGGCGATCTTGTTAAGATCCCTCACTTATAAAGATTGACTAAGATTCAACCATCAACGTATCCATTAAAAGAGCGCTATGGAAAAGACATACAACCCAACTTCAATCGAACAAGCTCTGTATCAGACTTGGGAAGAGAAAGGCTACTTTAAGCCACACGGTGACACTACTAAAGAATCATACAGCATCATGATCCCGCCACCGAACGTCACTGGTAGCCTACACATGGGCCACGCGTTCCAAGATACGATCATGGATACGCTTATCCGTTGTGAACGTATGAAGGGTAAAAACACCCTTTGGCAAGTAGGTACTGACCACGCTGGTATCGCAACTCAGATGGTTGTTGAGCGTAAGATCGCTGCAGAAGAAGGCAAAACAAAACACGATTACGGTCGTGAAGCTTTCATCGACAAAATCTGGGAATGGAAAGGCGAATCTGGCGGCACTATCACTAAGCAGCTTCGTCGTCTTGGCGCATCTGTAGACTGGGATCGTGAACGCTTCACGATGGACGATGGTCTATCTAACGCCGTTCAAGAAGTGTTCGTACGTCTATACGAAGACGATCTAATCTACCGCGGTAAGCGTCTAGTTAACTGGGATCCAAAGCTACACACAGCGATTTCAGATCTAGAAGTAGAGAACAAAGACACTAAAGGCAACATGTGGCACTTCCGCTACCCACTAGCAGATGGCGCAAAAACAGCGGATGGCAAAGACTACATCGTTGTTGCAACGACTCGTCCAGAGACCGTGCTAGGCGATACAGGTGTTGCAGTTAACCCAGAAGATCCACGTTACAAAGATCTTATCGGTAAAGAAATCATCCTTCCTATCGTTGATCGTCGCATCCCAATCGTGGGCGATGAGCACGCAGATATGGAAAAAGGTACTGGCTGTGTGAAAATCACACCTGCGCACGACTTCAACGACTACGAAGTAGGTAAGCGCCACCAGCTACCAATGATCAACATTCTGACTTTCGACGCGAACATCCGCGACTCAGCAGAAGTATTCAACACTAACGGCGAAGCAAGCGACGCTTACAGCACTGAGCTACCAGCTAAATACCACGGTATGGAGCGTTTTGCCGCTCGTAAAGCTATCGTTGCTGAATTCGACGAGCTAGGCCTACTTGAAGAAGTGAAAGATCACGATCTACAAGTTCCTTACGGCGACCGTGGTGGCGTGGTTATCGAACCAATGCTAACTGACCAATGGTACGTACGTACTGCGCCTCTAGCGAAAACCGCAGTTGAAGCAGTAGAAAACGGCGACATCCAATTCGTTCCTAAGCAGTACGAAAACATGTACTTCTCTTGGATGCGTGACGTTCAAGACTGGTGTATCTCTCGTCAGCTATGGTGGGGTCACCGCATCCCAGCTTGGTACGACAACCAAGGTAATGTTTACGTAGGTCGCACTGAAGAAGAAGTTCGTAAGAACAACAACCTAGAGTCAGTCATTGAACTTCACCAAGACGAAGACGTACTGGATACGTGGTTCTCTTCTGCACTATGGACGTTCGGTACTCAAGGTTGGCCAGAGCAAACTGACGATCTGAAAGTATTCCACCCTTCAGACGTTCTAGTAACTGGTTTCGACATCATCTTCTTCTGGGTTGCGCGCATGATCATGATGACCATGCACTTCGTGAAAGACGAAAACGGCAAGCCACAAGTACCATTTAAAGCGGTTTACGTTACTGGTCTAATCCGTGACGAAAACGGCGACAAGATGTCGAAGTCGAAAGGTAACGTACTTGACCCAATCGACATGATCGATGGTATCGACCTAGAGTCTCTCGTAGAGAAGCGTTGTGGCAACATGATGCAGCCTCAACTAGCGAAGAAGATCGAGAAGAACACTCGTAAGACGTTTGAAAACGGTATCGAAGCATACGGTACAGACGCACTGCGTTTCACTCTTGCAGCAATGGCATCAACAGGTCGTGATATCAACTGGGATATGAAGCGTCTTGAGGGTTACCGTAACTTCTGTAACAAACTATGGAACGCAAGCCGTTACGTAATGATGAACACAGAAGAGCAAGATTGTGGCTTCAACGGTGGTGAGATTGAATACTCACTAGCAGACAAATGGATCGAGTCTCAGTTTGAACTTGCAGCGAAAGCGTTCAACAACCATATCGACAACTTCCGTCTAGATATGGCTGCGAACACGCTTTACGAATTCATCTGGAACCAATTCTGTGACTGGTACCTAGAGCTAACTAAACCCGTTCTATGGAAAGGTACTGAAGCGCAACAGCGTGGTACTCGCCGTACACTAATCACGGTACTTGAGAAGACTCTACGTCTAGCTCACCCAGTGATTCCTTACATCACTGAAACTATCTGGCAAAGCATCAAGCCATTAGTTGAAGGTGTAGAAGGCGAGACAATCATGCTGCAAGCACTGCCTCAATTCGACGAAGCAAACTTCAACCAAGAAGCGCTAGACGACATTGAATGGGTGAAAGCGTTCATTACCAGCATCCGTAACCTACGTGCTGAATACGACATCAACCCTGGTAAGCCGCTTGACGTTATGCTGAAAGCAGCAAATGCAGAAGATGCCTCTCGTCTAGAAGCAAGCAAGCAAGTACTGATGTCACTAGCGAAGCTAGAAGCAGTACGCGTGCTTGAAACTGGCGAAAAAACTCCTGCATGTGCGACAGCACTGGTTGGTAAGTCTGAGTTGATGATCCCAATGGCAGGTCTGATCGACAAAGATGCTGAGCTTGCTCGTCTAGATGGCGAAATCAAGAAGACTCACGGCGAAATCAAGCGTATCGAAGGCAAACTAGGTAACGAAGGCTTCGTAGCGAAAGCACCTGAAGCAGTTGTTGCTAAAGAGCGTGAGAAGCTTGAAGGCTACAAAGAGACACTAGCTAAGCTAGAAGAGCAGAAGACAACGATCGCTGCACTTTAAGCCTCAGTGAAAGAGAAGAACTAACACTTCTCACTTTTGGTTCAAAAGGTTGGTCATCATGGCCAACCTTTTTTGTATACATTTCACCAAAACCATCATCAATAGCTTCCCCCTATCACAACAATACTCATTACCCATTAGCATTAATGAGAATTATTATCGATAATAAACTCATCGAAACAAACACGATTGAGTAATTATCATGAAAAAGACACTAACTTTCGCAGCACTGCATTTTACTATCGCATTTAGTGTCGCTTACGTACTCACAGGCGACATTCTAATTGGTAGTTTAATTGCCATGATTGAGCCTTCAGTGAACACCGTAGCCTTCTACTTTCATGAAAAGGCATGGGCAAAAGTCCCAGCACTTAAAGCTCGTCAGTGGATGACCAAATTAAAAACCGCAAGCTTTGCGACCGTGCACTTCAGCGTCGCTTTTACAGTGGTTTACTTACTAACAGGTGATGCATTCGTCGGCGGCGTAATGGCGATGCTAGAGCCGAGTTTGAACACGGTGGCTTACTACTTCCACGAGAAAGTATGGATGCGTAAATCATCAGAAAAAGCTCCAGCACCGCAGTTTTGTTTACATCACCACGCTTAAACATGGAGGCTCACTACGTCTCCTAACGAGAAAAATGACATTTACCATTGACAAGGTTGCGCACCGCAATTAATTTAATTGCGGTGCGCAACTTTATTTTTAGAGGTAAGTGATAATGAACGCTCGTCAACTTCGACACTACTCCCGTCAAGCCGTCCGATTGCTTGGTATACTTGATAAACAATGCGGCGATGTCGCTCTCACTCCAGTGCAAGCGCACGCATTGGGTGAAATCCAATTGCAGCCATTGACCATCAATCAGCTGGCACAGCAGCTTAATGTCGACAAGTCCAACGCGAGCCGAACCGTTACTGGTTTGATTAAATTAGGTTTGGTCGAGAGCATCGAAAACCCAAAAGACAAACGTAGTCAACTCGTAGCGATTACAGAGCAAGGCCAGCAGGCGTTATCACAACTGGACCAACAGCAAAACCACTTCTTTGAACAACTGCTTACCCAACTCGATGACAGCGAGCAAGAGCAACTCAAACTTGGTCTAGAGACTTACCTAAAAGGGCTAACAAAAGTGTGTCAGTCTGAGGAATACGTTCTTCGACCTCTTACTAAAGCAGACAACCCGCAAGTCGCAGATGTGATTCGTAAAGTCTCTGCAGAATACGGCTTAACCGCAGACAAAGGTTATGGTGTGGCCGATCCAACGCTTGATGATATGTATTCGGTTTACAATCAATGCGGGGCCGCCTATTGGGTCATTGAACATCGCGGAGAGATCGTTGGTGGCGGTGGCTTTGCCCCTTTAGCTGGCGAGCCAAATGTGTGTGAACTACAAAAGATGTACTTCTTACCTCAAACACGAGGACACGGTTTAGCCAAACGCATCGTCGCATTGAGCTTACAATTGGCGAAACAATTTGGGTATCAGCAGTGCTATTTAGAGACAACTGAATGTCTGAGAGAAGCGGTAAGCTTGTATGAAAAGCTAGGCTTTGAGCATCTCGATGCCCCGCTTGGACAAACAGGGCATGATGCATGTGAAGTCGTAATGCTTAAGATGCTGTAATAGATAATATTATTAGACGTTAAAGCACAACATGGGTAACACAAAGCTCCTGGCTCAAGGCAACAGTGAAGTTTTGGTGCTGCCCATCCAACTCAACAGACAACTGGTAGAGATCACTTGGATCAGGATCAGTAAGATCGGCATACTTTGGCGCTTCTATCTGGAATAAAGCGCTCGCATGCTCCGCTCGGACATCAATAGGAATATGGTAAGTCATACCATTAAACTTAACCGATGCAGAGACCAGACCCGGCGCAAAAGTTTGATAGTACAAGTCTACTTTAAACTCGCAACCACCACCGTGGTGCCAAATCTGCTCGGTTGCCACGCGGTCTAAACGTACATTGCGAATGAACTGCAGATACGGTTCTTGCCATACCCCTAAGCGCTCATCACTTTTTTTATATTCATGATCGGACAGAGAGCACAGCTCAGGTCTATCTTCATCAAACAGAAGATCCTCTTCTTCCTCTAAGAACAAGATTTCAAAGCGGTTACGCCCCATTTGCATGAACGGACGAATGTCTTTCTTGTAGACATTTTGAGAACCGTCACAGTCGAACAATGCTACTCCGTTCAAACGCACTTCTGCATGGTAATCCACACCACCCAACACCATTTCTACCGCTGGGAATGCCATCATGGATTCGTCCACTTCAATGTCATGCATCAGGTGCCACTCTTGCTGACGAATTGCTTCTTCTGTCAGTTCAGCTGGCAATACCTGACTCAAAGGAGCAGGGAAAGTAATGTCATCCTGTGGGATAGAAAGGTCCGTCAGTGGAGAGACTTGCCATAAACCGGCGAGTGAGAGTTGCATATACACCTTGAGCTAGATCAATTTTCACGCATTATAGGGAGAAATCCCCTATAAACTCAATGTGAATTATTTATCGCCTCCACATTCGTCAGTTTTTCAAGGTATAAAAAAACCAGCGTTAAACGCTGGTTTTTCCAAAAGTAGTGAGCTTTGATTACTCGTCGTCTTCATCTTCTTCAGGGTAAAGCGCATCTTCGCCTTCGTAGTACGTACCCCAACCGTCATAGATGATGTCGTATTTTTCTGCCAAGTAAATCAATTTTTCAACTTGCGCATCAATCGCTTCTGCGTCTAGTGCGGACTCCATAGTCGCATCACAGCAAAGCAACTTGTTACCATCTTCATCTTCAGTTTCTTCTGCTTCAAGAACTTCAAAGCCCATCTTGAATGCTTCAACTACCGCTTTTTCTAGCGTGTCAAAATCTTCTGCAAACAGGTGGTGCTCAATTTCGTATAGCGAATCTGGATCGCTGCCATCTTCTAGCAATGCTGCAATGATATCGCGAGTCTCTTCCTTTTGAATCTCAATTAATTCTTCTACTGATAGATATTCATCTTCGTGAGACATGTTTTGGCTCCAGATTAGTTACTTGATGGAAACACAATACCCGATACTGAGTATGCTGATCCGGTGAAATATGGCATGGATTGCGATGAAAAGCCACAAACAAACATCATACCACTGCGATTCTTATCGGTTATTTGAATCTAAATATTAAACCGACCACACAAAGAAACAAAAAATTAACAAAGAATGGCATTTTTTAATATTCAGAACATCCTAATTGACACTTAATGTGGTTATTTTCTCTTTCTATGCGTGTTTATGATGCTTTCTTGAATACACTCACGTGTAAAACGAAGAAGCATAACGAATAAATTCACTTTAATAATGCATAATTTAGAATAAAAATGCACGTTTTATGCACTGTGCGTGTATTCTTTCTCAACGGGAAAATTAGAATAAAAACGCACGCACTCTAATTTTAGTAAAATAGCATTTATATCTAATAATAAATTTCATAAGAATCAAAATAAAAATAAAAAACTCACAAAACCAGAAACACCAGAATATAAACAAAGCTTGATAACTTGCATCTTTCTAGGAAGCTTGTCATAAATAATGGCTGGAAAATTTGTAAGGATACAAAATGAGCAAGCTGTACGTTGGATCAGAAGTTGGTCAACTTCGACGAGTTCTATTAAATCGCCCTGAACGCGCCCTAACCCACTTAACTCCGTCAAACTGTCATGAGTTGCTATTTGATGACGTTCTTGCTGTAGAAGCGGCAGGTGAAGAGCACGATGCATTCGCACGTACGCTGCGCGAGCAAGACGTTGAAGTGCTTCTCCTCCACGATTTACTGGTCGAAACCCTCGCTGTTCCAGAAGCAAAACAATGGCTGCTGAACACTCAGATTTCTGACTTTCGCTACGGGCCAACATTTGCGCGAGACCTACGCCAATACTTTTCAGAAATGGATGATGAACATCTTGCCTGCATCTTTTTAGGTGGCTTAGCATACTCAGAGCTACCGATCTCCTCATCTTCTATGCTGCCAAAAATGAAGCGTCCTCTCGACTTTGTTATTGAGCCACTGCCTAATCACCTCTTTACTCGTGATACCTCATGTTGGGTTTATGGCGGCGTTTCTCTTAACCCGATGATGATGCCTGCACGCCAACGTGAAACAAACCACCTACGTGCGATTTATCGTTGGCACCCAATTTTTGCTGGCCAAGATTTTATCAAATACTTCGGTGACGATGATCTGCATTATGATAATGCGAATGTCGAAGGCGGTGATGTGTTGGTTATTGGTAAAGGTGCAGTTCTTATCGGTATGTCTGAGCGTACGACTGCACAAGGTGTAGAGAACCTTGCAGCAAGCCTATTTAAAGCAGGCCAAGCTACCGAGGTGATTGCAATTGATCTGCCTAAACACCGCTCATGTATGCATTTAGACACCGTGATGACCCATATGGATGTAGATACTTTCTCTGTTTACCCAGAGATCATGCGCAAAGATCTCGACACATGGCGCTTAACACCAAAAGGCAACGGTGAAATGCATGTTGAAGCCTCACATAACTATCTGCACGCGATTGAGTCCGCTCTTGGCTTAGATCAGCTGAAAATCATCACCACTGGTGGCGACAGCTATGAAGCGGAACGCGAACAATGGAATGATGCCAATAACGTTCTAACTGTAAAACCGGGCGTAGTAATTGGTTACGAACGCAACGTATACACCAACGAAAAATACGATAAAGCTGGCATCAAAGTACTGACAGTACCTGGTAACGAGCTTGGTCGTGGTCGCGGTGGCGCTCGCTGTATGAGCTGTCCAATAGAACGAGACGATATATAACTTACTCGTCCCTTTACATTAGGTGAATCAAAACTAAGGTTGATGTGAATACATCAACCTTTTTTAGCTTTAATTAAAAATAATTATTCACAATAAAAGCATTTATATGTTTTAATAAATTCTATTAATCTAATCACATGTACTAAGGGACGAGCTATGGCTTTCAATTTACGTAACCGCAACTTTTTGAAGCTATTGGACTTCTCAACCAAAGAAATCCAGTTTTTGCTCGAACTGTCTGCAGAGCTGAAAAAAGCTAAATATGCAGGAACAGAGCAGAAGAAACTTCAAGGTAAAAACATCGCACTAATCTTTGAGAAATCTTCGACTCGTACCCGATGTGCGTTTGAAGTCGCTGCCTTTGACCAAGGTGCTCAAGTCTCTTACATCGGCCCTTCTGGCTCGCAGATCGGTCATAAGGAATCGATGAAAGACACAGCTCGTGTTCTTGGTCGTATGTACGACGGGATTGAATACCGAGGCTTTGGCCAATCCATTGTTGAAGAGCTTGGTACTTATGCTGGTGTTCCAGTGTGGAATGGTTTAACGGATGAGTTCCACCCAACCCAGATCCTTGCTGACTTCCTGACCATGCAAGAGCACGGCCGTGGTAAACAGCTGCATGAAATAACCTTCGCTTACCTAGGTGATGCGCGCAACAACATGGGTAACTCACTTATGGTGGGCGCAGCGAAAATGGGCATGGATATTCGCCTTGTCGCGCCAAAAGCGTTCTGGCCTGAAGAAGAGCTCGTGGCAACTTGTCAAACTATCGCGCAACAAACCGGTGCAAAAATCACGTTAACAGAAAGCGTTGAGGAAGGTGTGAAAGGTTGTGACTTCCTATACACCGACGTTTGGGTGTCTATGGGTGAGTCTGCCGAGGCATGGGATGAACGTGTAGCGTTAATGACACCTTATCAAATCAATATGGACGTGATTGAGCAAATGGGTAATCCACATGTGAAATTCATGCACTGCCTTCCAGCTTTCCACAATGATGAAACCACCGTCGGCAAAGAAGTCGCTGAAAAATACGGTATGAAAGGCCTTGAAGTAACAGAAGAGGTATTTGAATCGGAATACTCCATCGTATTCGACGAAGCTGAAAACCGTATGCATACCATCAAAGCCGTGATGGTTGCGACGCTAGGAAGCTAAACCAGTGCGCAAAAACAGCCGATAAAAACCATGATGTAATCGCTTGCGCTCACGAAAGTTAAGCGTATAATGCTCGGCAATTTGTCTGAGGATTAAGAAATGACCACGCTGATTGCTGACGTAAAAACGCGATTTGCTCTCGCTAAGCGACTACGCTTACGTGGTGTTATTTTCGTTAATTCTATTGAATTTTAAAACCTCCCCATTGGGGAGGTTTTTTTATGTCCAAAATTCCTTTCGGTTATTTGGATGTAGTCATCAATGTTATAGGGAAGAAGATCATGGCGAACTCGCTTTACCAGAAGCACATCATCTCTATTCCAGAGCTTTCACGCGAAGAACTGGAACTTATCGTAGAAACAGCAGGTAGCCTTAAAAAAGCACCTCGACCAGAACTGATTAAAAACAAAGTCGTTGCAAGTTGTTTCTTTGAACCATCAACACGTACACGTTTATCGTTTGAAACAGCGATTCAGCGCATTGGTGGTGACGTGATTGGCTTTGATAATGATGGTAATACCTCTCTGGCGAAAAAAGGCGAAACACTCGCAGATTCAGTACAAGTCATCTCTTCTTACGTCGATGCCTTTGTGATGCGTCATCCACAAGAAGGCGCCGCTCGCTTGGCCTCTGAATTTTCAAATGGCGTGCCAGTGATCAACGCGGGCGACGGTGCAAACCAACACCCAACTCAAACGCTACTCGACCTATACACCATCGCGGAAACACAAGGGCGTCTAGACAACCTGAACGTCGCATTCGTAGGTGATCTAAAATATGGCCGCACAGTGCACTCACTGACTCAAGCCTTAGCAAAGTTTAACAACATCCGCTTCTTCTTTGTTGCACCAGATGCGCTGGCAATGCCAGATTACATCTGCGAAGAACTAGACGAAGCTGGCATTCAATATAGCCTACACACAGACATGGAAAGTGTGATTCCTGAACTGGATATTCTGTACATGACACGCGTACAGAAAGAACGCTTTGACGAATCGGAATACGCACATATTAAGTCGGCTTACATCCTAACGGCGGCACTACTAGAAGGCGCACGTGAGAACTTGAAAGTACTGCACCCACTACCACGTGTGGATGAAATCACAACTGATGTTGATAAAACGCCTCATGCTTACTTCTTCCAGCAAGCTCAAAATGGCGTGTATGCTCGCCAAGCACTGCTGGCGCTTGTTCTAAACGAAACACTGTAATCGAGGGGAAAAATCATGGCTAAAGAAACTCAATTGCAGGTAGAAGCAATCAAAAATGGTACGGTCATCGACCACATCCCTGCGCAAATCGGCATCAAAGTATTAAGACTGTTCGATATGCACAATTCATCACAACGCGTAACGATTGGACTGAACTTGCCATCATCAGCACTCGGTCATAAAGATCTACTCAAAATCGAAAATGTGTTTATCAATGAAGAGCAAGCGAGCAAGCTAGCGTTGTATGCTCCTCACGCGACCGTGAATCAAATCGAGAACTATGAAGTGGTGAAAAAGCTCGCGTTAGAGCTTCCTGAGCGCATCAATGATGTATTTGAATGCCCGAATTCAAACTGTATTTCTCATAATGAACCAGTAGAAAGCAGCTTTAGCGTGTTCGAGAAGAAACAAGAAATCCGCCTAAAGTGTAAATACTGCGAGAAAGTGTTCTCACGCGAGATCGTAACCGAGCGATAAACACGCCGCACGACTAGGCTGTGATACGTTTAAAATACCCTGCAATGTCAGGGTATTTTGCTCTTTACCTACCGAGGGTTTAGAGGCAAACTGAGAATCTTTATTCCCTACAACTGATGGAAAAAATCAAATGACGAAAGTACTTCACACTGAGTCTGCACCAGCAGCAATCGGTCCTTACGTTCAAGGCGTAGATCTAGGTAACATGGTTCTTACTTCAGGCCAAATCCCAGTAAACCCAGCGACAGGTGAAGTGTCTGCTGATATCGCAGAACAAGCTCGTCAGTCTCTAGAAAACGTAAAGGCTGTAGTTGAATCTTCAGGTCTTAAAGTATCTGATATTGTAAAGCTAACGGTTTTTGTTAAAGACCTAAATGACTTTGGCACAGTGAACGAAGTTTACGGCAAGTTCTTTGATGAGCACGGCGTAGCAAACTACCCTGCACGCTCTTGTGTAGAAGTGGCTCGCCTACCAAAAGATGTTGGCATCGAGATTGAAGCAATCGCTGTTCGCAAATAATTGCACTTGCTGACAAACATAAAAAAACGGGTAGCTCAGGCTACCCGTTTTTTATTGTCTTTTCGTGATGATATCGCAGTAAAACTTAAGCAGCGTTGCGCTGTTTGACTTCTTCATCTAACGATTCAAGCTTCTCTTTCATCTGTTCACGACAGATATTCGCTAACTCGCGAATGCCCTCTTTACCATAGCCTTCAGTGCTGATTGGAGGTAGCATTTCAACAATCACATGACCATTGTTCCAACGGTTCAGCTTAATTTTATTCGTCGAGCTACATACGATAGGAATGATTGGCACACCTGCACCAATTGCCGCATGAAAAGCACCTGTTTTGAATGGCAGCAAACCACGTCCACGAGAACGCGTGCCTTCTGGGAACATCCACACCGAAACATCACTTTCTTTCATGCTGCTCACGACCTGATCGATAGTACCTTTTGCTTTAGAACGATTCGCTCGGTCAATCAGAATGTTACCCGTAAGCCAGTAAAGCTGACCAAACAGTGGCATCCAAGCCAAGCTCTTTTTACCTACTGTCACAACTTTCGGAGTCACAGCCGCAGAAACAGTAAACATGTCCCAGTTGTTCTGGTGGTTAGCAATGTAAACATGTTGGCCGCGTGAATACGCATCTTCAGGGATACGCAACTCTAACTTAATCCCAAACACACGAGACATCTTGGCAAACAAACGGCCAAAAGTGAAAACGTGCTTAGGGTTTCTAGGGCTTAATAGGCAGTAACCACAACCACCAATAAACATAACAATCGCAAAGATAGCGACAGCAAATACACGTAACAGTGCAATCATTCTTGTTCTCCAGGAACCGGCTTTTGCCAGATACAGCTATTAATATCTCTCTTTCCATAAAGGGAAAATATGGTCATGAGAGTGATATAAAAAAGCCGAAACTCAGGTTTCGGCTCTCTTGATATCCAAGTTACCTGCGGTGCAGTTTAACTTGCCTAGCTCACTCGCTCAATATTTGCGCCAAGTGCAGCCAGTTTATTTTCGATTTTGTCGTAACCACGGTCGATATGGTAAATACGATCAACGACGGTTTCGCCTTTAGCAATGCAACCTGCAATAACCAAACTAGCCGAAGCTCGTAGATCGGTTGCCATCACTTGCGCACCGCTGAGTGACTCAACATCACCACAGATAACCGTATTGCCTTCGATCTCAGCTTTAGCGCCCATACGCATGAGTTCTGGTACGTGCATAAAGCGGTTTTCAAAGATAGTCTCTGTGATCACGCCGCCACCTTTCGCCATCATGTTCAGAAGCGTAAATTGAGCTTGCATATCCGTCGGGAAACCAGGATGTGGCGCAGTACGTACACTTACCGCTTTTAGCTCGCGGTCGGTCATATCAACGGAGATCCAATCTTCACCCGTTTCGACAAGCGCGCCAGCTTCTTCCAGCTTGGCGAGAACCGCTTCAAGCAAATGAGCATTAGTGTTGCGACATACCACTTTACCGCCAGATACTGCTGCTGCGACAAGGAATGTTCCCGTCTCAATACGGTCAGCAACCACGTTGTGTTTACAACCGCCTAGGCGCTCAACACCTTCAATCGTAATGGTATCTGTGCCAGCGCCAGAGATTTTTGCGCCAAGCTTATTTAGGAAATCAGCGGTATCGACGATTTCAGGCTCACGCGCAGCGTTATCTAGTGTTGTTGTGCCTTCCGCCAGCGCTGCGGCACACATGATGGTAATCGTCGCGCCTACGCTGACTTTATCCATCACGATGTGCGCGCCTTTTAGACGACCATCCACTTCTGCTTTCACATAACCATCTTCTAATGTAATGGTTGCGCCAAGCTGCTCTAAACCAGAAATATGCAGATCCACAGGACGGGCACCAATGGCACAACCGCCTGGTAAAGAAACCTGACCTTGACCAAAGCGCGCCACCAAAGGACCTAAAGCCCAAATAGAAGCACGCATGGTTTTCACTAAATCATAAGGCGCGCAGTATTCTGTAATACTGCTTGGATCAACATGAACAGAGCCATTGCGGCTTACTTTCGCGCCTAAACGCTTAAGCAATTCCATGGTTGTGTCGATATCACGAAGGTGTGGTACGTTTGCCACTTCTACTGGCTCTTCCGCCAAGATAGACGCAAATAAAATCGGCAGTGCTGCGTTTTTTGCACCTGAAATGGTCACTTCACCAACTAGTGGTTTATCTGACCCAATAACTCGAAACTTTTCCATCAATAAACCTTAAAGCGACATCAATTTCTTATCACGAGCCCACTCTTCTGGTGTGAACGCTTTGATTGATAATGCGTGAATGTCGTTACGCTGGATGTATTCCATCAGAGGAGCATAAATTAGCTGCTGCTTCTTAACGCGGCTCATTCCATCGAAACAAGCATCAACAGCAACCACTTCATAGTGGCTACCTTCACCTTTCACATGCACTTCTTGAAGGTTTAGTGCTTCTTCTAATAACTGTTGTACTTTTGCGCTATCCACAATTTACCCCTGATAATTCTGTATGTGTTTGGCCACTAAAGATTCAACATTGCTCAGTTGAAACAAAGTGCGCAGTTGCGCCGGCACGAAACTGAGCATTATATGACAGTTTTGCTTTTTTGCATGCTCTAATAAGTGGATTAACATCACCATTCCTGCAGAGTCGACGCGCTCTATCTCTTTTAGCGAGCATTCCAGCTCCGATTGAGCAGGTTGCCATTGCTGTGCATACGCCCACAATGAAGGCACTGTATCTCTATCAAGTGCCCCTGTTAGCTTAAGAATGTTTTGATCCAATTGCCACTGAGCGGGAGTCTGGGCCATTATTTCTTCGCCTCGAAGCGGATCGGTTCTGCGGCCAATTTTTCTAGGTCTTTAGCAACAGATAGAATGCCTTCTTGACGAATTTTACTGTTCCATTCGGATTGTTTACTAGAAAGCAAACTAATGCCCTCTGCAATCATATCGAATGCTTCCCACTCACCAGACTGGTTGTCTTTACGCAGTTTAAACTCAAGTTTGATGTTTGGACGCGGAGTATCGATGATATCAACTTTAATGCTTGTAATACGCTTAGAGTCATCAATGCTAGGCTCAGGGCCAAACTCAATTTTTTGGTCAGAGTATTGCGTCAACACTTGTGCATAAGACGCAATCAGGTAAGCACGAAATGCATCGATAAACTCAAGTACATCTTCACGCTTAGCACCTTTTAAGTTTGGACCAAGAAGTTTTAACCCTGCATAGCGGTAGTTGACGTAAGGCATTAGCTCTTCTTCAACGATCACTTTAAGTAAATTTGGATCTTGTTTGATTTTCGGCTGTTCGGCTTTCAATCTTTCGAACGTGACTTCAGCTACCTGCTTCATCATCTTATAAGGTTCAGTTTTATCCACCTCTGCTGCTGTTGTTCCAAAGACGCTAAACACAGCACAAACTGAAAGTAGTAATCTCGCTAACATAGTTATTCCTTACTTGAGTCGTCTGAACCACCTACGCTGTAGAGTACTTGACCAATTAAGTCTTCAAGCACAAGCGCCGATTTGGTGTCTTCGATGGTATCACCATCCACCAGCATGACTTCATCATCAAAAACGAAGCCAGGTACTAAACCAATGTATTGCTCACCAATCAGGCCAGATGTCAAAATTTGTACGCTCGACGTTTCTGGGAACTGATTGTATTTGCTATTGATAGATAGTGTTACAACTGGCAATAAGTTGTCTGGGTTAAGCGAAATACTACTTACTCGACCAATCACAACGCCCCCCACTTTTACGGGAGAACGAACTTTTAAACTGCCAATATTATCGAACTCGGCTTTGAGGGTATAAGTATCACCAGAGCCAATGCTTTTTACGTCAGCAACTTGAAAAATCATCACAAGAATCGCGCAAATTCCCGCTAATACAAAGCTGCCAACCCATAATTCAGTTTTACGTGTTTGTTGCATGATTAATTCCCAAACATCAATGCGGTCAGTACAAAGTCTAATCCTAGTACTGCTAAAGAAGAATGCACAACAGTGCGCGTAGTTGCTCGGCTGATCCCTTCCGATGTTGGAATAGCATCATAACCGTTAAATAGAGCGACCCAAGTAACCGTAATTGCAAACGCAAAACATTTGATCATACTGTTACCAATGTCTTGCCCTAGCTCAACAGAGGACTGCATCGCTGACCAAAAACTGCCGTGATCAACGCCTTTCCAGTCAACACCAACAAGCTGAGCGCCCCAAATTCCCACAGCCATGAAAATCATAGCCAGTAAAGGCATTGAGATAACCCCAGCCCAAAACCGTGGTGCAATCACTCGTTTCAATGGGTCTACCGCCATCATTTCAAGGCTAGACAGTTGTTCCGTTGCTTTCATTAGACCTATCTCTGCGGTTAACGCAGAACCGGCACGACCAGCAAACAAAAGTGCAGTAACAACGGGTCCTAATTCACGGAGTAACGAAAGCGCTACCATTTGCCCCAAACTGCCTTCTGCGCCGTAATCCACCAACACAACATAGCCTTGTAGACTCAAAACCATTCCAATGAACAGACCAGATACGACGATGATCGCTAGCGACTGAACACCAACAGAATAAAGTTGCTTAACAAGCAGAGGAAAGCTTCTGATCGGTTGTGGCTTAGAAAATAGCGCCCCAATCAACATGAAAGTCGCACGACCAAATGCTCCGCAAATAGAAAGCGTGCGTCGACCCAACGAGGCGACAAAGTGAATGAAGTTATCGACCATCAAATAAGTCCTTTTCGATACTTTGAGAAGGGAAACGAAACGGTACATGACCGTCGGCATCACCTTGTAAGAACTGCTGGACACGAGGATCAGAGTTTTGAGTCAGC
This sequence comes from Vibrio sp. Vb1729, assembly GCF_033338655.1. Taxonomy (NCBI): domain Bacteria; kingdom Pseudomonadati; phylum Pseudomonadota; class Gammaproteobacteria; order Vibrionales; family Vibrionaceae; genus Vibrio; species Vibrio sp. Vb1729. The sequence continues at coordinate 32,680 of NZ_JAWOTB010000007.1, forward strand.
TCTTCTGGCGTACCATAGGCGATGATTTTTCCATCGGCCATCAGGTATACCCAGTCAGCAATACTCATGACTTCAGGTACGTCGTGAGAAACCACAATAGAGGTCAAACCTAACGCTTGGTTTAGATTGCTAATTAGCTCAACCAAAACGCCCATAGTGATTGGGTCTTGCCCCACAAACGGCTCATCGTACATGATCAGGTCAGGATCAAGTGCGATTGCACGAGCCAAAGCAGCGCGTCTTGCCATACCACCTGAAAGCTCACTCGGCATTAATTGCGCCGCGCCGCGTAGACCGACAGCTTCGAGCTTGAGTAACACCATGGTGCGAATCAAATCTTCCGATAAATCGGTATGCTCTCTCAATGGAAAGGCGACATTATCAAAAACATTCAAATCAGTGAATAAAGCCCCTGACTGGAACAACATGCTCATTTTCTTTCGAGCATGGTAGAGTTTTTTACGAGAGAGAGAGGGAATATTGTCGCCATCAAACCAGATCTCTCCTTGCTCGGGATACAACTGACCACCAATCAAACGCAGCAGTGTTGTTTTACCAATTCCCGATGGTCCCATAATGGCCGTCACTTTGCCTTCAGGAACATGCAGATCAATATCATCAAAGATCATGCGTTCTCCCCGTGAAAAAGTGAGGTTGTTCACGGTGACTAAATCGTTGTTCGACATATCATCTCTTCTACTGTAGGAGCGTTGCAACTCACGGAATCATCAAGCAGATACTCATCGGAGTTGAATTCTACGTTTAATAAAGTAACGTTGGTACATTTATTAGGCTGCAATCATAAGCACATTGGCGTTGAATTTAAAGCACTGTTCAATTAAATAAAGTCGACTATATCCCTGCAATTTCTCATGGTTTATGACCTAATTAGCACGAAGTGTTTAAATCCTAGACCAGAATTGCTCATTTAAATGAGTGAGATTTACATACATTTTCGTTACTAACCTTTAATTTATTCTTCGTTTATCTTCCATTTTAGGCCGCAAAAGGTCAAAATTAGCGGTTATTCATTTTACTTATTTAATACTTAGGAATTCTCATGCTCGAAGCCGTTGCGTTGCTTATAGTCGGTCTTGTTTTGCTTGTTTGGAGTGCAGATAAACTTGTTTTTGGCTCTGCAGCGATAGCCCGCAACGTCGGTATTTCCCCGCTTGTCATCGGCATGACAATCCTTGCGATGGGCTCATCTGCCCCTGAGATGATGGTATCTGCAACCGCTGCTTGGGATGGTAAAACAGATACAGCGGTGGGTAACGTATTAGGCTCAAACATAGCGAACATTGCGTTAATCCTAGGTATTACAGCGCTGATCAAGCCTTTGTCGATTAGCTCCGCCGTCATCCGCCGAGAACTTCCACTCATGATAGCCGTAACCGTACTCGCTGGTATTCTGCTTTGGAATAGCCATCTCGGTTTTTATGAGGGTGTCTTATTGTTTGTACTCTTTGGGGCATTTTTATTTGCTATGTTGCAAATCAGCCGCAAAGAGCAAAAATCAGGTGATGTTTTTCTTGATGACCAAGAGTCAGAGATCCCAGAAGGCGTCAGTAACCCTAAAGCAATCATGTGGGTGGTTATTGGCTTGATACTGCTTCCTTTGGCAGCCAGCATGCTGGTTGATAACGCGGTAATTATTGCTAAACACTTTGGTATGAGCGACCTTGTTATCGGTCTAACTATTATCGCCATTGGCACTAGCCTGCCAGAACTAGCCGCATCACTTGCGGGAGTTTTAAAGGGTGAAGACGACATGGCTGTCGGTAACATTATCGGTTCGAATGTGTTTAACATTCTGGCGGTAATGGGGATTCCTGGCATCATTAATCCATCGGTGCTCAGTGAGTACGCGATGGGACGTGACTTCTGGGTCATGTTAGGCGTTTCATTGTTACTTGTCGCGATGTGTTTGGGTAAATCACGCAGTATTAACCGTATTGAAGGTGCCATCTTGTTTGTGTGCTTCTTAGGTTACCAAGTGTACTTATTCGCAAACATGACCGCTTAATTACCACGATCAATAAGTAGAGATCTGATATGTCCAATCAATTTGATTTTCGCGCTGCTGCTAAACAAGTTCTTGATATCGAAGTTGCTGCTCTGCAAGAGCTAGATACCTACTTTGATGATCAATTTGAAAAAGCGTGTGAACTTATCCTTTCCAACAACGGCAAAGTTGTCGTTATGGGTATTGGCAAGTCAGGCCATATTGGTAACAAGATTGCCGCCACTCTGGCAAGCACTGGGACTTCGGCGTTTTTCGTTCATCCAGGCGAAGCCGCACATGGTGACTTGGGTATGATCAGCCCTGGTGACATCGTGCTGGCAATTTCTAACTCTGGTGAATCAAACGAAATTCTATCTCTATTTCCAGTATTAAAGCGCCTGAATATTAAGATAATCAGCATGACAGGTAAGCCAGAATCAAATATGGCCAAGCTGTCTGACTTACACCTGCAAATTACGGTACCTCAAGAAGCTTGTCCGTTAGGCCTGGCGCCGACTAGCAGTACGACTGCCACATTGGTAATGGGAGATGCATTAGCCGTAGCTCTGCTTCAAGCTCGTGGTTTTTCTGCCGAAGATTTTGCCCTGTCTCACCCAGGTGGTGCACTGGGGAGAAAACTGCTACTTAAGTTGTCTGATATTATGCACTTTGGAGAAGCGTTACCTAAAGTTTCTCCTGACGCATTAATTCGCGATGCCCTTCTTGAAATTTCAGAAAAGGGGTTAGGCATGACAGCCATCGTCGATGAGCACGATGCTATGCTTGGTATATTCACCGATGGTGATTTACGTCGTACCTTAGACAAGCGTATCGATATTCATACGACGGCAATTGGCGAGGTCATGACGACAAACCCAACCACAGCACACCCTGATATGCTGGCGGTTGAAGGTTTGAACTTGATGCAGAATAAAAACATTAACGCTCTGATTTTATGTAAAGACGAAAAAATTGTGGGTGCACTGAACATGCACGATTTACTAAAAGCTGGCGTGATGTAATATCAGCACAAACATTTAAATCATTTATTAGACGAATAAAGGCAATGGTCAGGGAAGTACTGAGCTAAACGATAGGCCTTCATTATATGAGTTTTACTCGCCTTATTTATTTGCTCTTGATCTTCGTTGTAGCGTGGTGCGGTTATTACCTACTAACCCCTAAAGGCAACGACGCAATTCAAGTAGCACCAGATTCTGAACTGCCCATGTTCAGTGGTTCTGGATTAGAAAACATCACCTACGGTGAAGATGGTGTCCGCAGTTACATCATTCGCTCCACTAACTTAGACCATTATGCTAAGAGTGGAGATACTATTTTTAATAACCCGACTTTGATGGTTTACCGTGAAGGTAGCGTCATTGAATGGAAGGTGACTGCCACAAGAGCAGTGTTAGATGAAGACCAAGTTTTGACTTTATATGACAAAGTCTTAATGCAAAATCTTCTGCCTGGTGCGAGTTTTGATACCATGGCAACAGACAAACTGGTCATTAATCTAACCAATCGTGATTTTAAAGCTGACCAACAAGTGATGTTGGTTGGACCACAATTTGAAACTACTGGAGGCGCAATGCAAGGCAACTTAAAACAGCATACTGCGACTCTGACAGATGAAGTTCAAGGTCGATATGAAACCGTTACACCTTAGCCTACTGGCACTGGTATTGGCGGCGCCTCAAGCGCTGGCACTCAAGTCGGATACTCAACAGCCGGTTTACATAAACTCTGACACCCAACAGGTTGATATGAAGAGTAACCAGGTTGTTTTTGAAGGCGATGTATCTCTTAAGCAAGGGAGCATCAATATCGATGCTGATAGAATCGTGGTAACTCGCGATCCTAAAACCGAAGCAATTAAACAGATTCAAGCATTTGGTAAACCTGCGAAGTTTTCTCAGCTGATGGACGATGGTAAAACACTTAGTGGTCAAGCTACGGAGTTGGATTACCGTATTTCTACAGACGAACTGACCATGAAAGGTCAAGCGCAGCTGGCACAAGACAACAACACCATCAAAGGTTCTTCGATTCGTTACCAAATTGGTAAACAAAAGCTAGTCGCAGATAGCTCTAAGGAAGAGCGCGTTACGACCATTTTGCAACCCAATCAGATAGAGAACTAATATGGCAGTACTGAGTGCGAAAAACTTGGCGAAAAGCTACAAAAAACGCAAAGTCGTCACTGATGTTAGCTTAGAAGTTGAATCTGGTCAGATTGTTGGGCTACTCGGTCCAAACGGTGCGGGTAAAACCACCTCGTTTTACATGATTGTCGGCTTAGTACCTCGCGATGAAGGCACCATTACCATTGACGACAATGACATCAGTATTTTGCCGATGCATAGCCGTTCACGACTTGGCATTGGCTATCTTCCGCAAGAAGCGTCGATTTTCCGTAAGCTTTCAGTAGAAGATAACATCATGGCCGTACTTGAAACTCGTCAAGAAATGACGAGGGAAGAGCGCCAAGATAAACTGGAAGATTTGTTGGAAGAATTCCACATCCAGCACATCAGAACCAGTGCTGGTATGGCACTATCAGGGGGTGAGCGACGCAGGGTGGAAATCGCTCGAGCTTTAGCGGCCAACCCTCAGTTCATTTTATTGGATGAACCTTTCGCTGGTGTTGACCCAATTTCGGTTAATGACATCAAGAAAATCATTGAGCATCTGCGCGATCGTGGTCTCGGAGTGTTAATCACTGACCATAATGTACGTGAAACACTGGACGTATGTGAAAAAGCCTATATCGTGAGCCAAGGGCACCTAATTGCATCGGGAACTCCGGCAGAAGTTCTCAATAATGAACAGGTGAAACAAGTTTATCTCGGCGAACAATTCCGTCTATGATTATATTAGGAACGGTAAGATTCTGAGCATTACAAGGTAAGTAACACTGAATGAAACCTTCATTACAACTCAAGCTAGGTCAGCAGTTAGCCATGACGCCACAGTTGCAGCAAGCGATTCGCTTATTGCAATTGTCGACACTCGATCTTCAACAAGAAATCCAAGAAGCGTTGGACTCAAACCCATTATTGGAAGTTGAAGAAGGCCAAGACGAGCCTCTAGCAAACGGTGAAGATAAGTCAGCGGTCGAGGCTGCTGATAGCAACAGTGCTAGCGAACCAACAGAAATTGACGTTCCAGATAGCTCCGATGTGATAGAGAAATCAGAAATTAGCTCTGAACTTGAAATCGACACGACTTGGGATGACGTCTACAGCGCGAATACTGGTAGCACCGGCTTAGCTCTTGATGATGATATGCCCGTCTACCAGGGCGAAACCACTGAATCATTACATGATTACCTCATGTGGCAGCTTGACCTAACACCATTCAGTGAAACCGACCGCACGATTGCATTAGCGATTATTGACGCTGTTGACGACTACGGCTATTTAACTTTGTCGCCTGAAGAGATTCATGAGAGCTTCGATAATGAAGAGATAGAGTTAGACGAAGTAGAAGCAGTTCGTAAACGCATTCAACAATTCGATCCTCTTGGCGTAGCATCGCGTAACTTACAAGAATGTTTGTTACTGCAATTGACGACCTTCCCAGAAGACACGCCGTGGCTTGCTGAAGCCAAAATGATACTTGCGGATCACATTGATCACCTAGGCAACCGAGACTACAAGCTCGTCATCAAAGAGACTAAGCTGAAAGAAGCCGATCTTCGTGAAGTCTTAAAGCTTATCCAACAGTTAGATCCTCGTCCAGGTAGTCGCATCACTCCTGATGATACCGAGTACGTAATCCCAGACGTATCCGTTTTTAAAGACAATGGCAAATGGACCGTTTCTATAAACCCGGATAGCGTGCCAAAATTAAAAGTAAATCAACAATATGCTCAATTAGGCAAAGGTAATAGCGCGGATAGCCAGTACATCCGCAGCAATTTGCAAGAGGCAAAATGGTTAATTAAGAGCTTAGAGAGTAGAAACGAGACGCTACTCAAAGTTGCAAGATGTATTGTTGAACATCAACAAGATTTCTTCGAGTATGGTGAGGAAGCCATGAAGCCAATGGTGCTCAATGATGTCGCTTTGGCTGTGGACATGCATGAATCCACGATTTCTCGTGTAACAACGCAAAAATTTATGCATACACCACGTGGTATTTTTGAATTGAAGTACTTCTTCTCTAGCCATGTTAGTACTGACAACGGCGGAGAATGTTCGTCAACAGCAATTCGTGCACTCATTAAAAAACTGGTCGCAGCAGAGAATACTGCCAAACCACTGAGTGATAGCAAGATTGCTGCTCTTCTGGCTGACCAAGGGATTCAGGTCGCAAGACGTACGATAGCCAAATATCGCGAATCCTTGGGAATTGCCCCTTCAAGTCAGCGTAAACGCCTATTATAAGGCACTAACTGAAAAGGAAAGTCTATGCAAATCAATATTCAAGGCCATCACGTTGATCTTACCGATTCAATGCAAGACTATGTAAATTCTAAGTTTCAGAAGCTCGAAAGGTTCTTCGACCATATCAATCAAGTGCATGTTGTACTAAAAGTTGAAAAAATTACTCAAATCGCGGAAGCTACGCTTCACATAAATCAAGGCGAAATCCACGCATCAGCCGATGACGAAAATATGTATGCCGCGATCGATTCGCTGGTAGATAAATTGGTTCGCCAACTTAATAAGCACAAAGAAAAACTAAACAGTCATTAATCATGCAACTGAGCGAAATACTGTCATTGGACTGCACCAAAAGTGCGGTCCACTGCACGAGTAAAAAACGCGCCCTTGAAATGATCAGCCGTATCGTGGCTGATCAAACGGGCCAAGATTCTACCGAGCTGTTCGAATGCATGCTCAATAGAGAAAAAATGGGCAGTACCGGTATCGGAAACGGTATTGCGATCCCTCACGCGAGAATGCAATCAAGCGACAAGGCCATTGCTGTCTTACTGCAATGTGATGAAGCAATCGAATTTGATGCGATTGACAATCGACCTGTCGATCTTCTTTTTGCGCTCCTTGTACCAGAAGAACAGTGCAAAGAGCACCTCAAGACTCTATCCTCTATGGCAGAACGTCTGAGCGATAAGCAAGTATTAAAACTACTGCGTAATGCTCAGAGTGATGAAGAACTTTACGACATCATGATTCACCAATAAGCAGGACTAACTCCATGCGACTAATCGTTGTTAGCGGGCACTCAGGTGCCGGTAAAAGTATTGCGCTTCGTGTACTGGAAGACTTAGGTTACTACTGTGTTGATAACCTGCCAGTTAACTTGCTGGACGCATTTGTTCATTCTGTTGCTGACAGCAAACAGAATGTTGCAGTCAGCATTGATATTCGTAATATTCCTAAAAAGCTAAAAGAACTGACGAGTACACTAGAACAGTTAAAAACTGAGCTTGATGTGACCGTGCTTTTCTTGGACGCTAATAAAGAAACGCTACTCAAACGCTACAGCGAAACACGCCGAATTCACCCGTTATCTTTAGGTGGCACCTCCCTCTCGCTCGATCAAGCCATCGAGCGTGAGAAACAAATTTTGACGCCACTCAAAGCGCATGCAGATCTGGTCCTAAATAGTAGTGGGCAGTCTTTGCATGAATTGAGTGAAACCGTGCGTATGCGCGTTGAAGGCAGAGATCGCAAAGGGCTCGTTATGGTATTTGAGTCTTTTGGTTTTAAATACGGCCTGCCTTCCGATGCCGATTACGTATTCGACGTTCGCTTCTTACCTAACCCACATTGGGAACCAGCACTACGCCCGCTTACAGGTCTGGATGCTCCTATCGCCGCATTTTTAGAGCAACACCAATCGGTGTTAAGTTTGAAATATCAAATTGAAAGCTTTATAGAGAATTGGTTACCTCTGCTTGAGAAAAACAACCGCAGCTACCTGACCGTTGCAATCGGTTGTACTGGTGGTAAGCACCGCTCGGTGTACTTAACTCAGCAAATCGGTGAATACTTCTCCAACAAAGGACACCAAGTACAAATTCGCCATACCTCACTAGAGAAAAACGCTAAGGAGTAGCCGTGGAGTTAAGTCGTAAAGTATTGATTCAAAACCGCCTTGGCTTACATGCTCGTGCAGCAGTCAAACTGGTCGAACTGGCACAGAGCTTTGAAGCGGTCATCACCATCGACAATGAAGAAGACAAAACCGCCACAGCAGACAGCGTAATGGGCCTGTTAATGCTAGAGTCCGCTCAAGGACAATACGTCACGATCCACGCAACGGGTGGGCAAGCGGAAGAAGCACTGGATGCCGTTTGCCACTTGATCGAAGATAAATTTGATGAAGGCGAGTAGTTTACTCGCTTTTTTCTTACCTCCCATTATCTTTCTCTTCCCTGACCTAATAAATAAATTTGCTTAGTATCATAAGTTGTTATTAAAAGGCGCCTAGAATTAAGTTATTATTCAACGCATTGTAAATATCAGGAATTGGGAGGAATGAATGGCAGAGCAAATTGAATTCGACCAAGCTCACCAAGCCCTCCAAGAAGTCACAGAAGCGCTAGAAAATGGCCGCTTCGTCCATGTTCGTCGTCAATTACAGGACATGGAACCTGAGGATATCGCTCACCTTTTAGAAGCCTCCCCACGTAAGAGCCGTGAAGTTCTTTGGCAACTCACCGACCCTGAAGATTATGGTGAAATCCTTGACGAGCTGAACGAAGACGTCAAAGACAGCCTCGTATCCAAAATGGCACCAGAAGCGCTTGCAGAAGCGACAGAAGGCATGGATACCGATGACGTGGCTTACGTACTGCGTAGCTTGCCTGACAACCTGTCACGCGAAGTCCTGTCGCAAATGGACTCCTCTGACCGTCTACGGGTCGAAACTGCCCTATCCTACCCAGAAGACACCGCGGGTGGACTGATGAACACCGACGTCATCACAATTCGTGGTGACGTCGATGTGGACGTAGTTTTGCGTTATCTACGTATGAAAGGCGAGCTTCCAGAAGCTACGGATGCCCTGTATGTGATCGATGAAGAGAGTAAGCTCATCGGTGAACTGCCGATCACGACGCTTATTACCACTCAGCCAGACGTAAAAATCATTGATGTAATGGAAGACGCGGACGAGGCCATCACCGTCGATACTAGCGACTCAGATGTTGCGAGTCTGTTCGAACGCCGTAATTGGGTATCTGCACCTGTTGTTGATGAAAACTTGCATTTGGTCGGCCGTATCACCATCGATGACGTGGTTGACGTTATTCGTGAAGACGCGGAACACTCGATGATGAGTATGGCGGGTATGGACGATGACGAAGATACTTTCGCGCCTGTTGTAAAATCAGCTCGCAAACGCAGTATCTGGCTTGGCGCTAACGTATTAGCCGCCCTTGCTGCTGCTTCCGTTTCTAACATGTTTGAGGCCACATTAGATCAAATGGCGGCCATTGCGGTATTGATGACGATTGTTCCGTCCATGGGTGGTGTCGCTGGTAACCAAACCGTCGCACTAGTGATTCGTGGTCTTGCTCTTGGTCATATCGGTGACTCAAACAAACGCGAACTGTTAATGAAAGAAGCCTCGATCGGCTTACTTAACGGCATCATGTGGGCGCTGATTATTGGCGGTATTGTTGTTGCTTGGAAAGGTAACTGGATGCTCGGAGGAATCATTTCCGCCGCCATGCTGACCAACTTATTGGTCGCAGGTATTGCAGGAGTAACGATTCCAATCCTATTGAAAAAAATGAACATCGATCCTGCTTTAGCTGGTGGTATGGCATTAACAACGGTGACGGATGTGATTGGTTTATCTGTCTTCTTAGGGCTTGCCACAATACTGATTACCTAACAGAAAAAACGAAAAAGCCTGATGAACACATCAGGCTTTTTTGATTCTGAATTGCTAGAAAAGCTTATTCACCCGCCACTTTCATGGTATCCAGTAGGATAGAGCCCGTTTGGATTTGTGAGCGCGTTTCAATATCACTACCAACCGCCACAATCTTGGTGAACATGTCTTTTAGATTACCTGCGATGGTAATTTCTGATACTGGGTATTGGATTTCGCCATTCTCAACCCAGAAGCCTGCGGCACCGCGAGAGTAATCACCCGTTACCACGTTCACACCTTGTCCCATGACTTCAGTCACTAGAAGACCAGTACCGAGCTCTTTAAGCATTTGTTCGAAGTTTTGGCCTGTCGACTTCACGTACCAGTTATGAATCCCACCAGCGTGACCTGTCGGCGTCATCTTCATTTTACGTGCGGCATAACTGGTTAACAGATAAGTTGCTAGCACACCGTCGGTAATGATCTCACGGTCTTGAGTGTACACACCTTCACTATCGAATGGACTTGATGCCAAACCACGCAATACATGCGGACGTTCTGAGATATTGAACCATTCAGGAAGCACTTGTTTGCCTAGATGGTCAAGTAAGAAAGAAGATTTTCGGTACAAGTTACCACCGCTGATCGCCATAACGAGATGGCCAATCAAGCCTGTCGCAACATCAGCCGCAAACATGATTGGGTATTGACCTGTTTTTAGACGCTGCGCATCTAAGCGGTTAACCGTATTCTCTGCCGCCTTACGACCCACCGTTTCTGGGGTCCATAAGTCATCACGATGACGTGCCACGGTGTAGCTGTAATCACGTTCCATCTCGCCGTTTTGACCAACGCCAATTACACAACAGCTAGTACTATGGCGGCTAGACGCATAACTAGCTAATAAGCCATGGCTATTGCCATACACTTTCACGCCGTAATGACTATCATAACTCGCGCCATCACTTTGCTTGATTGCATTGTTATAACTTAGCGCCTCTTTTTCTGCTGCAATCGCCACATTGGCAGCATAGTCTGGATCGGGTGCGTCTGGGTGGAAAAGATCAAGCTCAGGGATCTCTTGCACCATGTATTCTTTTGCTGCAGGGCCTGCAAATGGGTCTTCAGATGTGTAATGTGCAATATCTAGCGCCGCTATAACGGTTTGCTCGATTGCAGCTTCACTTAAATCAGACGTGGAAGCACTGCCTTTGCGTTGACCTCGGTAAACGGTAATGCCCAGCGCACCATCGCTGTTGAACTCGACATTTTCTACTTCACCCATACGAGTTGAAACACTTAAACCAGTGCTTTTAGTAATTGCGACTTCGGCGGCGTCAGATTTTGCCGATGCAAGCTTTAAAGCTCTTGCTACGGCTTGCTCTAGCTCGGTACGTTGCTCAGCAACCTGCTGTTTAATATCCATTGTCTTTCACATCTTGTCTTTGATGAACAATAGGATAACAAGAATTTCGCTTTCTCCCCATGATTCTTGTTAAAATAGTCATAATATTAATCAAAACACAGGCAACTGAAATGGCACGTAAGAATCAAAAAGCGCCATGGGAACCAGAAGAAGAGATCATCTGGGTAAGTAAATCCGAGATGAAGCGAGACATGGAAGAACTGCAAAAGCTAGGTGAGGAGCTTGTCGGCCTCAAACCTTCAGTTCTAGAAAAGTTTCCATTGAGCGAAGATTTGCGAGAAGCAATTGCTGACGCGCAACGCTTTAAAAATGAAGCGCGTCGTCGCCAATTACAACGTATCGGTAAATTGATGCGTTACGAAGATCCAGAGCCAATCCAAGCCGCACTGGATAAAATTCGTAATAAGCACTCTCAATTAACGGCGGTATTCCACAAACTTGAAGCGTTGCGTGATCGCGTAGTGGAAGAAGGTGACAAAGCCATTGATGACGTAATGGAAATGTACCCAGAAGCGGATCGTCAGCGTCTACGCCAACTTGCTCGCCAAGCAGCGAAAGAGAAAAAAGCTGGGAAACCAGCAAAAGCGTACCGCGAAATCTTTCAGATCCTTAAAGGTCTAAACGAAGAGGAGTTTTAATTCGAGGGCTCAAGCAATGAGCATTCGATTTAAACGCAAAAAGCAGACGTCAATGTCTGCTTTTTTTATCTTTGGTTTTACAGTCAGCGTTACACTAAGCGATTAACGCGGTCTCCGCGCTCGAAAGCGTTAATGTTCTCAATCAAGATTTCCGCTAAACGTTGGATAGATGAGTCGCTGCCCCATGCAACATGCGGTGTCAGTAACAAATTAGGTAAACTCATATTGGCAATCAGCGGATTACTCTCATCAGCCGGTTCTTGTGTAAAAACATCAAAACCAGCCGCTGCAATTTCTTGCTGTTTTAAGGCATCCACCAGTGCGCTCTCATCCACCAAACCTCCACGCCCTGTATTAATCAAAATGGCGTTGGACTTCATTTGTTTCAACTCTGCTTGACCAATTAAATTCTGAGTATGATCGTTGAGTGGGCAATGCAAAGTCAGCGCATCGGAGCGTTTTAATACTTCCTCAAACGACACATAACCTGGTCTACATTCTGCCGCCCCTTTACGCTCAGAAAACAAGACGGTCATTCCTAACGCTTGAGCCAGATTCGCCGTCGCTTGCCCTAGTGCCCCACTACCAACAACACCTAACGTGCTACCACCAATATCCCCGATTGGGTGAGTAAAAAAACAAAACTGCTGGTTACGCTGCCACTCACCTGCGGCAATATCTTGGTGGTACCCAAATAAATTCCGTCTTAAAGCGAATAACATTGCCATCACGTGCTCGGGCACCGAACGCGTCGCGTAACCACGTACATTAGCAACCGCAATATCATGATTAGCACAGTAGTTCACATCGACGTTGTTAAAACCAGTTGCGGCAACCGCGATCATCCGTAATTTTGGTAGTTGCTCTAATACATGTTGGTCAAGCAGGACTTTATTGCTAATCACGATATCGGCATCTGCTAACCTTTCTATTACCTGCTCAGGCGCAGTTAGGTCGTACTCACGCCAGTGGTGCGGAAAGCCAGGTCGTGGGACCTCAATATGTTCTGGGATGGTCGCTCGGTCTAAAAATACGATGCTTGGCAAAGACATAACAACTCCTTGTTCACGGCTGAAAGACAGGATACATCAACCACAGTAACGAAATAGCCAAAAATAGCGAACTAGAAAGAACCGCTGTTGAGTGCAATTGGCATTAAGGGTGTGGCAACGTTTTATAATCAGGCAATGTACGCTCTGGCGAAAAATAGTTAAAGATCATCGCCTCGGCTTCAGGATAAAAGTCACAGGGTACAAAAATACTGCTCAACTGTTCTGTGACTGGGTGATAAAAACTTAACTCCGCAGCGTGCAACTCTAAACGCTCTGAAAACTGATACGCCTCTTCAGTTGCATAAAACTCATCACCAATAATCGCATGACCAATCGCCATCAAATGCACGCGTAACTGATGCGATCGACCAGTAATGGGCAGTAGTCGCACAACGGTCGTATGGGTGCCATCAGGGTGCACTTCACGCTTCACTACTTGGAATAAAGTTTGAGATGGTTTGCCGTCGTCAAAACATACTTTTTGTCGTGGACGATTTGGCCAATCACAAATTAATGGAAGATCAATATTCCCTTCTTGCGGCTCAACATGCCCCCAAACACGTGCGTAATACACCTTGTGAGTGAGGCGATATTGGAACTGCTTTTTTAATGCTCGCTCCGCGGGTTTGTTTTTCGCCAGCAACATCAACCCTGATGTCGACATATCCAAGCGATGCACAACTTGAATTTCTGGATGCAACTCTTTGAGGCGGCTCCACATGCTGTCGTAATGCTCTGCAAGGCGGCCAGGGACAGACAGCAGCCCTGATGGCTTATTCACTGCCAGAATGTCGTCATCCTCAAAAACGATATCAACCCAAGGGTCGGTGGGAGGGGTATATTCAAGCATTGCCATGGGAGATCTCTACAAAATAAAAACGCCGCGATTATATACCCAAATAGCACCCAGATGCAGGATTCTGAAGAAAAGTTCAACCCAATAAAACAAAGTCAATCCTTTAGCATAAAAACTAAAAATAGCACGTTGTAAATTTAGTTTGACAACAAGACGCATAACTGAATAGAGTGCTAGATGCACACAGCATGGTATTCGCAAAGAATACTTAAAATAAATACACCAAAACACAGCATTTAAAAGACATTACCGTTGCGCAGTATAGGGCGATCGCTCAGCTTGTCATGTACTGCGGTATGTATCTCTTTAGAAAGATACATAAGATAAAAAGGACAATCAGCAATGGACTCCGCCGTTATAGATAAACCCCAATCCAAACTTTCCTTATTTTTTCGTTCGCTAGGCCCCGGCATATTAATGGCATCTGCTGCGGTCGGTGGCTCTCACCTCGTGGCATCAACCAAGGCTGGTGCGATTTATGGTTGGCAATTGGCTGCACTGATTCTGCTCGTAAACCTGTTTAAATACCCTTTTTTCCGAGCGGGCGTACAGTACACCATGGGGACAGGGCTCACCTTGGTTGAGGGCTACGCGAAATTAGGTCGGCCTTATCTATGGCTATTTCTATTTCTTAGCGTGGTATCGGCCGTCATCAATACCGCCGCTTTGTTGATGTTTAGCGCTAGCTTGCTGGGCTACTTCATTCCGTTTTCACTATCAATGGCATCACTCAGCATCATTGTGATTGTCACCTGCCTGATCATATTATTTGCTGGCCATTACAAAGCGCTCGATACGCTATCTAAGGTGATCATGTCGGTGTTAACCATCGCGACTTTACTCGCTGTTTCTATCGCCTTTGGTAACCCTGTTGAGCAAGTAGCCAACTTCGAGCCGCCGTCACCTTGGTCTATTGCGGCTATTGGTTTTATCGTTGTGACAATGGGGTGGATGCCTGCACCGATAGAGATCTCCTGTTTAACCTCAGCATGGCTAAAACGCCAATCAAGCCAGCAAGAAGTAACATACCGCTCTGCTCTATTTGACTTTAATGTCGGTTATATTGGCACGGCGTTTCTTGCCATTATCTTTGTATCGCTAGGCTCTTTGATGCTTTATGGATCTGGCGTTGCGCTTGAAAGCTCTGGTGTTGGCTTCTCCCACCAATTGGTTGGCTTATATGCGGCAACGATTGGCGAATGGTCTCGTTACTTGATCGCGGTAATTGCGTTTTTCTGTATCTTTGGCAGCACGATTACCGTTATTGATGGCTACTCGCGCGTTATTTCGGATTCTCAACGCCTACTGCGCTCGCAACCAGACACTAACCCTAAAACCACTTCAGCGATCATGCTGGTAGTCTCCTTACTTGCATTGGGTATTGTGGTTTTCTGGGCTTCTGCGTTATTGCCTATGCTGAACTTTGCGATGATCCTCGCCTTTATGACCACGCCATTCTTTGCTCTGCTAAATTACACCTTAGTGAGCAAAACTGAGTTACCTGAGCCTTTGGCTGTTGGACCTAAACTAAAGTGGTTGTCGATTGCAGGCCTGATTTACTTGTTTGGCTTCTTGGCTGTATTTATCTGGTGGAAGTGGTTGATGTAAATGAGATAGCTATCAGTGATTAATGCATTCCGCATAAAGAAACTAAACCGTAAATAAAGAAAAAGGTCTTCAACTGAAGACCTTTTTTTAATGAGCAATAAATACTTACTTAGTTGTGGCTCACCACAATCAAACGCAGCGAGTCGAGCTGAACCTGAGCTTGGTTGATATAACCAGTAAGCTCTTTAATTTGTGCGTCGATAGCTTCAATTTCTTCGTCACGAATATTTGGGTTCACCGCTTTCAGTGCTTGCAAACGCTCAAGCTCTGCATTCAAACTGTGCTGCATATCTTGATGAGCTTGTTTGCGTACTTCTTCGACCTTCTCTTCAATAAGAACATCACCGGCTTCAATTAAGCGGTGTACGTCTTTCTGTACCGACGTAACCAACTTGCTACCTAAGTGACGGTTTACAGGGCTGAGTTGGCGGTTAAAGCTTTCAAACTCCACTTGAGCAGACAAATCATTACCACGCGAGTCCATCATTAAACGGATTGGCGTTTTCGGTAAGAAGCGCGCGATACCACTGCGTTTTGGCGCTTGCGCATCTACCGCGTAAATCAACTCAAGAAGAATAGTCCCGACTGGTAACGCTTTGTTTTTCAATAGAGATACCGCAGACGTCCCCACCCCTTCACTCATAAGAAGATCGATACCACCCTGGATCATTGGGTGTTCCCAACTGATAAAGTGCATATCTTCACGAGATAACGCTGTATCACGATCAAACGTGATCGTCGCTCCTTCGTATGGCAGACCTGGGTAGCTTGGCACCATCATGTGCTCAGATGGGGTCACAATCAGGGCGTTTTCACCTTTATCGTCTTGATTCAAGCCAATCGTGTCAAAAAGAGAAAGTGCGAAGGTGACCAGATTGGTATCGCCGTCGGTTGATTCAATTTTCTCAACGATTTGTTGTGCTTTTTCCCCGCCATTTGAATGCATTTCTAATAGGCGATCACGGCCTTGCTCCAATTGGGATTTCAGCTCTTTATTCATTTTTGCTGACGCTTCAATGATCTCATCTAGCGTGCTGGTATCACCAGAGGCAAGAATTTCAATCAGATCATCGGAGTACTTATCGTAAACAGCACGGCCTGTTGGGCAGGTTTCCGCAAAAGCGTTCAGGCCTTCATCGAACCAACGTGCTAGGATCGCTTGCGATGTGCCTTTCAAGTAAGGAACATGAATGTCGATATCGCGATTTTGACCGATACGGTCCAAACGACCAATACGTTGCTCAAGCAAGTCTGGGTTGAATGGCAAGTCGAACATGACAAGTTGGTTGGCAAACTGGAAGTTACGACCTTCAGAGCCGATTTCGCTACAGATAAGAACTTGTGCTCCACCTTCTTCTTGCGCAAAGTAAGCCGCCGCTTTGTCACGTTCAAGAATCGACATACCTTCGTGGAAAACGGTGGCGCGGATACCTTCACGCTCACGCAGTGCTTGCTCCAATTGCAGTGCGGTACTCGCACGAGAAGCAATCACGAGGATTTTCTCGCTGCGCTTCTCTTTTACTTTTTCAAGCAACCAATTCACACGCGAGTCAAACTGCCACCAGCTCGCGTCATCGCCTTCAAATTCTTGGAAAATTTCTTCCGGGTAAAGGTTCTTCATCGCACGTGCTTCAGAACTCATCTTACCGCCAATCATCCCAGCAACACGCATTGATGTAGTGTATTGCGGTGGAATATCCATTGGCATCAGATGCACGTTACGCTTAGGGAAGCCTTTGATGGCCGCGCGCGTGTTACGGAACAGAACACGCCCTGTACCATGACGATCCATCAAGTTATCGATCAGCTCTTGGCGTGCCGACGCTTTAGCTTCTTCGTCCGCTTCACTTTCGATAATGCGGAAAAGTGGTTCTACGTCTTGTTCAGACAACAACTCAGTGATCTGGTTTTTTGCTTCATTAGGTAGCTTTTCACCGGAAAAGAGTGAAGTAATCGCATCTGCTACGGGTGCGTATTGCTCTTCTTCCTCAACGAATGCTTCGTAATCATAGAAGCGGTCTGGATCCAACAAACGCAGACGAGCAAAGTGACTCTCACGACCAAGCTGCTCTGGCGTTGCAGTCAGTAGCAACACACCTGGAGTACGTTCAGCCAAGCCTTCTACCACTTGGTATTCACGGCTCGGTTTATCTTGGCTCCATTCAAGGTGATGCGCTTCATCGACAACCAGTAGGTCCCATTCACCTTCCAGTGCTTGTTCAAAACGCTTGCGGCTCTTGCGTAGGAAATCCAAAGAACACAGCACATATTGCTGAGTATCAAATGGGTTTTCTGCATCCGCAAACGCTTCGATACAGCGCTCTTCGTCAAAGATAGAGAAATGCAGATTGAAACGACGCATCATCTCAACCAGCCATTGATGCTGCAGTGTTTCAGGCACCACAATCAAAATGCGTTCGGCACGACCAGACAGAACTTGTTGGTGGATGATCATGCCCGCTTCGATGGTTTTACCCAAACCTACCTCATCCGCCAACAAGACGCGTGGCGCGTGACGACGGCCAACTTCGTGCGCGATGTAAAGCTGATGAGGGATCAAACCTGCACGCATACCACATAGGCCACGCATTGGGCTCTTATGCTGCTCAAACTGGTTGGTTAGCGCACGGTAACGCAGAACAAAGTTGTCCATACGGTCGATTTGACCGGCGTACAACTTATCTTGAGGTTTGTTAAAACGAATTTGGTTGCTAAGGAAAATCTCACGCAGAACAACAGCGGTTTCTTGCGTGTCTTCACGAGTACCGAAATAGGTGTAAAGACCTTCATCTTCCAGTACTTCTTCTACTTTTAGAGACCAACCTTCTTGGCAATCGATGACATCCCCAACATTAAAGGTGACTCGGGTAACAGGTGCATCGTTACGTGCGTAAACTCGGTTTTCCTCTGACGCTGCAAACATCAATGTCACAGTACGAGCATCCATTGCTACAACGGTACCTAAACCTAAATCGCTTTCCGTATCGCTAATCCAGCGCTGCCCCAAAGCAAATGTCATGAATTGACTACCTCGTTATTAGTTCTTGATTCGTGTTTCTTGTTGGTCTACTCATGCCCGTGGGCATGGATAATAGTTTAGATCTGATTCTGGCTTCTGCTATGCCGATAGCATTCGTCATTTCAGTATGAACTGAGTATTTTTTAAGCCAGCTCAACATGATAAATCGGACGTAGCCTATACGCAGAAAAAGGTCGCTAATCTTACTTGAAGCTGTGATTTAGGTCACGCCGAAACCGCACCAAGCAGAAACTTTTTTTCCCAAACTCTAAATGCAATCAAATTGTAAAATACTCATGCCAATTATTAAGTTGTAGAACGTAAATATTACGTATACTTCTAATGAGGGGCGTTTAAAACCATTGCATATGATTTAAGCGCGTTAGTACACGATTAGGATCAACACGGGTTTGCAGTAAGTTGTCTTGCTACTCGGTTGCACACTAGCCGACATCAGCCCGACAACCTCTATTGCAAGCAATCAGAGTTAGGTCACTTCACACCTATTTGGAAACGACCTAACAACTCGCATGCAGAGCCGTACTACGGCAAGGAGACGCTATGGGCGATACCGATCGGAAACTGTTTGTACTCGATACCAACATTCTTCTTCATGAACCCTTTGCCATCTTCTCTTTCCAAGAACACGATGTCGTTATCCCCATGACCGTGTTGGAAGAACTCGACCGAATCAAAGACAGTAAGCGCGACGTTGCAAGAGATGCGCGCGTGGCTATTCGCACCTTGGAAGATTTGTTTAAAGAAGCAACGCCAGATGAAATCTCTGAAGGCATTCCTGTTTCTAAAGACAACCCCGACCAAGGTACTATTTCCATTTTGGCGGATTTTGAACTGCAGGAAACTGTCAAAGCCTTCGCCGACAAAGCCGGTGACAACCGTATTCTCAACGCGGTGCTTTATCTGCAAAATAAACGTGCACCACGTGAAGTGGTACTGATCACGAAAGACATCAACATGCGTCTGCGAGCCAAAGGGGCTGGTGTACGCTTTGTTGAGGACTATAGAACCGACCAACTGATTGACGACATTCAATACCTAACCAAAGGCTTTCAATTGCGTGAAGGTGATTTCTGGAGCGGTATTGAGGAAGTAGAAAGCTATGCTCTGGGCGGAAAAACTTACCACAAACTCAGTCGCGAACCCTTCGACCCAACCTTTATCAACCAATACGTTATTGATGAAGACAGTGACTTTGCTGGTCGCGTAGAAACCATCAATGAAGACAAGCTAACGCTTCTCGACCTGAGCCGCGAACGTCTAATGCATCGTAAGGCTTGGGACATCACACCTAAAAATATCTACCAGGGAATGGCGTTAGATGCCTTACTCGATCCAGAAATTGACTTGGTGATTCTAACGGGTGCGGCGGGTAGTGGTAAGACATTACTGGCAATGGCAGCAGCATTGGAGCAAACCATTGAAAAAAGCATGTTCGATAAAATTATCGTAACACGTAACACGCCAGATATCGGTGAATCCATCGGCTTCTTACCCGGCTCCGAAGAGGAGAAAATGATGCCGTGGTTAGCGGCGGTGACCGATACCTTGGAAGCACTACATAAACACGATCACTGCACTGAAGGCTCATTGAAGTACATCTGCGATAAAGCCAACATTCAATTTAAATCGATCAACTTTATGCGTGGCCGTTCGATTCAAAATGCGTTTGTACTGCTTGATGAGTGTCAAAACCTCACTGCATCACAAATCAAAACCATCATTACCCGCTGTGGCGAAGGAACCAAAATCGTCTGCTCCGGTAACTTGGCGCAGATTGACTCTCATTACCTCACCCCAGTGACATCAGGATTGACGTACATGGTTGAGCGCTTCAAGAACTTTGAAGGCAGCGCAAATATTCACCTCAACGGCGTGGTTCGTAGCCGCTTGGCGGAATTTGCTGAAGAAAACCTGTAATTGACACCGACTCACAAAGCAAAAGAGCGCTCTAATGAGCGCTCTTTTTATAACGATTCGACTGAGTTACTCCGTGCCACCCACTGTCAGTGAGTCCAGCTTCAAGGTCGGCTGACCAACACCAACTGGCACACTTTGACCTGCTTTACCACATACGCCAACGCCCTTGTCGATACTTAGGTCGTTACCGACCATAGACACTTGCTGCATTGCTTCGATACCTGAGCCAATCAACGTCGCACCTTTAACAGGGCGCGTAATTTTACCGTTTTCAATCAAGTACGCTTCCGATGCAGAGAACACAAACTTACCCGAAGTAATGTCCACCTGGCCGCCACCAAAGTTTGGCGCATACAACCCTTTCTCGACCGTCGAGATAATTTCTTCTGGCGTATGTTCACCTGGAAGCATGTAGGTGTTGGTCATACGAGGCATTGGCAAGTGTGCATACGATTCACGACGACCGTTACCCGTTGGATTTACACCCATTAGCCGCGCGTTTAGCTTGTCTTGCATATAGCCTTTCAGCACACCATTCTCGATAAGCGTGTTGTACTGACCGTTTACCCCTTCATCATCCACATTCAGTGAACCACGAAGGTCTTTTAACGTGCCATCATCGACGATGGTACACAACGAAGACGTCACTTGTTGACCCATTTTGCCAGAGAAAACCGAAGATTCCTTCCGGTTAAAGTCACCTTCTAGGCCATGACCTACCGCTTCGTGTAGCAACACGCCAGGCCAGCCAGAACCCAATACCACTGGCATCATGCCAGCTGGTGCGGCTTCTGCTTCAAGGTTGATTAACGCCATGCGAATCGCTTCGTCTGCGTAATGAAAAGCTTGTTTCACACCATTGCTTTCCGTTAAAAAGAAATCGTAACCGAAACGGCCGCCGCCACCAGCACTACCGCGTTCACGTCGTTCACCTTTTTGTGCGAGCACGCTAATAGACAAACGCACCAAAGGACGAATATCGCCTGCATAAGTACCGTCTGTTGCCGCAACAAGCATCTGCTCATGCACACCGCTGATGCTGATCGAAACTTCTTTAATCAATGGTTCTTTAGTGCGGATGTAAGCATCTAGAGATTTGAGTAATTCTGTTTTTTGCTGCTTTTCCCATTCAGCTAGTGGATTCACAGCCGCGTAGTACGCTTGGTTTTCGGTGCGTTTAAACGCTTGGACTTTGCCATTTTGCCCTTGCTGAGCAATACCGCGCGCCGCCATTGCACTCTGCTTCAGGCCTTCAGGCTGGATTTGATCAGAGTAGGCAAAGCCTGTTTTCTCGCCAGTTACTGCACGGACACCAACACCACAATCAATGTTAAAAGAGCCATCTTTGATGATGCTGTCTTCTAGAACCAGAGACTCATGCCAGCTGGACTGAAAGTAAATGTCCGCATAATCGATCTGGCGCGTCGCAATGCTGGCAAGCGTGTCAGCAATGTCTTGTTCTGTCAGACCATTTGGGGCAAGGAGTGCCTGTTCTATTTGGTTTGTGCTCATAGTTAGCTCTTTTATTTCCGTCTCAATTCATTTTGAAAGCGACTGTGTTGAGTCAGCGGCATATTCTGCCTTACTTGTTGGCTTTGTGACAAATCTATCTCAGTCACCAATAAACCTACTTCATCCTGAAGCTGTTTATGGATACGTCCCCAAGGGTCAACGACCATTGAGTGTCCCCATGTTTTTCGTCCACATGGATGCGTTCCAGTTTGTCCGCTTGCCAAAATCCAACATTGTGTCTCAATCGCTCTAGCTCGCAATAATACTTCCCAGTGAGCTTGCCCCGTCACAGCGGTAAACGCAGCGGGCACCACAATGATATCCGCCCCTTCTTGACGCAATACTTTATAAAGTTCTGGGAAACGTAAATCATAACAAATACTCAATCCAACACTGCCGATATCAGTTTCCGCAACGACTATTTGATTACCCGCCATAAACGTATCCGACTCACGATAACTACCATAACCATCGGCTACGTCGACATCAAACATATGCAGTTTGTCATAGTGAGCAATGCATTTACCGTGCGGCGGAAATACAAGTGTTGTGGTGGTGACACCTTTTGCGGTTTGAATGGGCATGCTTCCGACAATTAGCGTTAACTGGTTCTTTCTAGCGATTTCACAGAGCCGCTGTTGAATCATGCCACTGCCAAGTGGCTCTGCATGTTGATGATAAGCTTCGCGACTGGAAAATAGCACTGTATTTTCAGGAGTAAGAACAAGTTTGGCACCTTGCTTGCTCGCTAAAGCACACTGTTTTTCAATGAAGTCCAAATTCGCGTTAATATCCGGACCCGAAGTCATTTGAATAATGCCAACACGCTCCATGTGTTTCCTCCCTATTCCATTATATTCGGTGAGTTATTTGGCCTGTTCACGCAGTTTTTCTGGCAGCTTATATTCACCTTTACTTCGCGAAATTTCTTTCACCGTTGGTGAATCTAGTGGGCCTTTCACTTCATAATTGACTTGAGTGAAGACCTCAACCACCGGAGATATCACCGTAGAGATGGCCAAGACATACAAAGCAGTTTGAGGCGCAACGGCAAACGCGGTCAGCATTGGTAGGCCTGATGTGATGTCTGGTGTGAATTTCACTTCCGCATCAACCATTCTGCTGTTCATATTAGCGATGCCGCGGATTTGCATTTCCCCTGCTAACGCATCCATTACGATATCATTGGTGATAAACACACCGTCTTGGATTTTGCCCGTTCCCGTGATCGAGTTGAATGCCATGCCTTTATCGAATACGTCGGTAAAGTCGAGCTGCATCTTACGGATGATAGAATCCAAGCTAAACAAGCCTAACAAGCGTGCCGCACCACTAACTTCACTGATCACGCCTTTACCAAATTCCGTTGAGACGTTTCCTTGCAAGGTTTGTGTCTTCATTGACCAAGGTGCGCCGTCCCATTCCATATTGGCATTGATCTCAAATGGTGCTTGTTGAATGCCTGATGTAATACCAAAGCGCTCCATAAGATCGGTGTTGTTATCACCTTTCATTTTCATGGTTAAGTTGGAATGACTACTCTCTTTCGTCAGGTCCCACCAACCACTCATATCAATGCGGTTTTTGCCGCTACTAAAGGTGATATTTTTCCACTCCAAGCGGTTCTGGCGACGCTGCAAATCAACATTCACTTTGCCCACTTTGTAGCCTTGCAGCCAAAAATCATCAATGTTCAAAGTTAAGTTTGGCATCTCAGCGTGAAACTTGCGGTCAAAATTGGTAATCAAAGGTGCGTTTTGATCTTCACTCGCAAAGATTGAGCTGCGCTCTTTGGTCATCTCTTCAAACCCTGGGATGTACAGATGCAAGTGCTCTAAAGAGACCGATAGATCATAGGGTTTCAGATAGTTAGCTTTCCCTTTAACCTCTTGACTGTCCACATCGAGTTGCCAACTCAAATTTTTCTTGCTTGCTGAAAAATCCACATCATGAAACTCAATCCCACCGAGCTGTAAGTTTGGCGTTTCAACTTCAATGCGTGTCGGCAATGGAATGGTCGGCGTTTTCATGCTTGCCAAAACAGACGATGAAGGCTTGCTCTCAGAGACCTGCGCAAGCTCCGCCCATTGGTCTAAATTCAGTTCTTCGACACGCACCGAAGCATCGTACCCGACAATAGGACTAATCCGGAAGCCACCTTTGCCAACCATTAAATGAGTCGCAGTCAGAACCGGGACATCGCCAGCGATATCTATCTCAGTTTGATACTTCACATTTGGGATCTGTAGTCGTGCTGAAATACTCTCTTGGTTGCCGGATGCTTGCAGTTTCGCTTGCCCAGACTCACCAATTTTTTTCGCTAAAGGATAAGGATATTGACTAGCCAGACGATTTAGCTGCGCCAGCACTTCAAGCTGATAAGTGAAACCAACATCATTGAGTTGCAAGTCAATATCCATTTGCCACGGCGCATGGCCAGAAACAAGGTTTAACCAACGCTCACCGACATAGGGTTTGAGCGGTTCGACATCCCAATCTCCTAGTGTATTAATTGTCACGTTGTAGCCTTGCTCCGCACTCTCTCCATGGAAATCAAGAGAGATAGGCTGTTGTAATAATTCGGCCGACAAACCCGATGTGGTAACCACATCATTGTCGAAGGTGATACGTCCTGTGGCGTTTTCAAGCGTCATTGGCGGCGCTTCAATATCAACACGATTTTCTGTTAAATCGGCATAACCCCAAGCGCGAGAGTCTTTCTCAAAATCAAACGGTATGTTGAGTTGAAACTCAGAGTAAACGGGCCCACTCACTTGCAGCGCTGTCAATGCGGCACCGACTGAATCCACTAATGGCGTCGCCATCATGTAGTCACGGACTTCATTACCCGGCGCGCTTGCTTTCGCTTCAATCTCGATGTGTCCACCTTCTGCCAACTCAGGGATTCGCCCAGTGATACGCTTGGCATGAACGCCATTTAGTGTGGCTGATTTTGAATCCAAATACATGGCATCATTTTCAAACAGCAAGTCTAGCTGCAAATCCGTGATGGTTGGCCATGCCGTATCAAAGCTAAATTTCGCGTCTTTTAATCCAACCCAAGCTTGGAACATGCCATTATGTTCTTTGTAAGGAAAATCACCTAACTCGCCATACCACAACAATTTCGCTGTGTTCACTTTACCGCCCTGAATCGCGGTCGAAAGATAGTCGGTCAAGTCTTGTCCAAGTGCCAGAGTCGGTAGATAGCGCCATGTCTCACCCGCGTTGTAGAGATCCGCTTCGGCATAGAACGATAAAAATGGGCTTTGTTCTTTTGGAAAATCAAGACGGAATGCCCCCAAGACTTGAAGATCAGGCGTTGCTGCCGTCACTTTATCCGCCCACAAACGCCAACCCGCATCATCTTGCTGCCAGATAATATCGACTTCACCTTGTTTGATATTCAGCGGAGCTTGGAATACATCGCCGTACGGAAAGACATCATCAATGACGGTGACTTTTGCTTTAGCTTGATTCACATCCCCCGATACGCTGCCCTGTACGTGATGAAACCCGGGTAGGAGCTCCCATTGTGTCATCGCGAGTTCATCCAGTTCAGCCGAGTAGCGTAAGGTGTCTAAACCACCGTTCATTGACAATCGGACATCTTCGACCCGACCTTTCGGTGCTAGTTTGTTAATAAGGTCACTGGTCGACTCTGACTCTGGAGCCAGCTTGATGAGCGGAATGAGTGCTTCTATGTCGAGTTGAGAGAGATTAAGCATCCAGCCGTTTGGTTGCCAATCAAACGCGACGTCTAGCTCTGGCCAAGGGGTATTATCGGTTCTGATCTGAAGTGAGTGACCATTTACTTTCCAGCCTTGTTTATCTGGTCGAAGATTGAAAATTCCAGACTCAATAAACAGCTCATGATGTCCATCTTCATTCCACACCAACTCGGAAGGCAGCAATTCAACATAAGCATCATGCGGTTGGCTATGTTTGAGCGTTAGCCAAGTATTTAAGCTGACTTTACCCGACTCTGCTCCTGACTCTTCTTGCATGTAAGTGGTCAGCCAAGGTGTGACCGAGACATCTTGAGCACTCACGTAAAACTCACCAGATACATCGCGCAACGAGCCATGATCTTTAAAGTTAGCGCTTACTAACAATGAGTTCAGGCGAACATCGGCAATGCTAACCGTGCCTTCGGCTACGTGACGTTTCCCTTGATTGCTCCAACGAAGCTGCTCAATATCTAAACGGCGAGTTTCACCAGACACCGACTTATACCAAATCCGTGAATCGCTAATAGTGAAGTCTTCGAACTGACGTAAAAGAAGTGAGTCGAGTTGGTCAATGAGTTTCACTTCGCTCTTATCCACTTCAGGCTTCGGATCTTGACGATGAGAAGTCGGCAGAATGTCTACCGTGTGAATGTCTAAAGCGAGGTTATGAATGGTAAGGTCTGCAACTACAGGTTTAAGTTGAAAAAGAGATTGAATAAGGTCGAACTCAATTTGGACTTCTTCAACAGCGAAGCGTGCATCTTGCACGTTTGGTAGATTTGCCTCTAAACCCAGTAACGCAATTGAGGGATGATTATTGCGCCACGTCCCTGCGACATTAGCAATAGAAACGTCAAAACCTGTGCCTTGTTTGACCCAGGTTTTGATCTCATCTTGGAAATGGTTAAGTTGCGGCAGTGTGACGCGAAGCGTGGTTACTAATATGGCTAATAACACCAATACAGTAACTAAACTCCACGCACAAAAACGCCCAAAACGGTTAACACCAGAATTCACAAATGTTCCAAATTACATCATTACGACGTCAAACTGTTCCTGAATGTACAGGGGTTCAGCCTGAACTCGCACTTGCTTGCCAATAAATACTTCGAGCTCTGCCAACGCATGAGACTCATCGCCCAATAGCGCTTCAGCAACAAACGGCGATGCGTACACGACAAAATTATCGGCGTCGTAAGCACGGTTCACACGAGTAATCTCGCGTAATATCTCAAAGCATACGGTTTCGACCGTTTTCACGCTGCCACGGCCTTCACAAGTAGGACAGCCAGAACACAAGATATGTTCAATACTTTCTCGTGTGCGCTTGCGCGTCATTTCAACTAAGCCAAGCTGGGTAAAGCCGTTGATGTTGGTTTTTACTCGGTCTTTCGCCAGCGCCGTTTCCAGTGAGGTAAGTACTCGCTGACGATGCTCTTCGGATGCCATATCGATAAAATCAATAATGATGATACCGCCGAGGTTACGTAAACGTAGCTGACGCGCAATAGCTTGCGTTGCCTCTATATTGGTATTGAAGATAGTCTCTTCGAGATTACGACGGCCAACAAATGCACCCGTGTTGATGTCGATGGTGGTCATGGCTTCGGTTTGATCGATGATCAAATAGCCGCCCGATTTTAGCTCGACCTTGCGCTCTAAAGAACGCTGAATTTCGTTTTCGGTGTCGTACATGTCAAAGATTGGCTTGTCACCTTCGTAAAGCTCAAGCTTATCTGTTAACTCCGGTACATACTCAGAAGTGAATTCTTTCAGGTTCTCGTATTCAAGGCGGGAGTCGACCATGATCTTATCGAGCTCTGTGCCAACAAAGTCACGCAGAATGCGTTGAGCTAAGCCGAGTTCACCGTAAAGTGTTGAACGCGTTTTGTATTTTGAGCGACGCTCCATGACTTTTAGCCACAAACGCTTTAGAAATGCCGCATCTTGAGATAGCTCTTTTTCATCAGCGCCTTCTGCCGCGGTACGAATGATAAAACCACCGTGCTCATCGCAGTAATGGTTCACCACCTTTTTCAAACGCTCGCGCTCTTTTTCACTTTCAATACGCTGCGAAACACCGACATGGCTGGCCCCCGGCATAAAAACAAGATAACGCGAAGGTAAGGTGATATCCGTCGTTAAACGCGCACCTTTTGTGCCGAGCGGATCTTTGACCACTTGCACAACAATGTCTTGTCCCTGGCGTACCAGCTCAGAGATATCACGGACTTGAAACTGCTGTTTTTCGTTTTCTGCCACACATTCGGTATGAGGAACAATATCTGACGCATGTAAAAACGCCGCTTTATCTAAACCAATGTCGACGAAAGCCGCCTGCATACCTGGTAACACTCGGCTTACTTTGCCTTTGTATATATTGCCCACAATACCGCGACGCGATTCGCGCTCGATATGTATTTCTTGTAGTACTCCACCTTCAATCATGGCCACACGAGTTTCACTCGGGGTCACGTTAAGCAGCAATTCTGCACTCATGTGCACACCTCAAAACAATTATAAAAATTCTTGAATTAGCTGATCGGTTTCGAACAAAGGTAAGCCTACTACAGCGTGATAACTGCCTTCGATTCGGGTGACAAATCGCCCTCCGAGTCCCTGAATACCATAACTTCCAGCTTTATCGCATGGCTCTCCTGACTGCCAATATTGTTCGATTTCTTCGTGAGTCAGTGGTTTGAACCACACGTCAGTGGTAACGACCACTGAATGTTGTTGTTCCGATGATACAACGCTCACCGCAGTCATCACTTGATGACGACGACCCGATAAGTCAGTAAGCATACGCTTTGAATCTTCAAAACTTTTTGGTTTTTCTAGCACACGGTCATCGCATACTACGACCGTATCAGAGCCCAATACAACGGAATCAGGCTTAGCCAACGCTAAGCCTGCCTGAGCTTTTTCCAAAGAAAGACGCAACACGTAATCTCGTGCTTGCTCATGAGCCTGTTTGGCTTCCTCAATATCAGGCAATACGATCTCAAAATCATAACCCAGTTGAGCAAGCAGCTCTTTTCTTCTCGGAGAACCCGATGCGAGAACGAGAGATAAGCTTTTCTTCACCGCTTTACCTTACGTGCCATGCACGACGAACTCGTCGCATTAATAAAAACATCCATGGCCAAAGTATACAGTTTATTGCCGCCGTCCACAGAGATAATGGATTAAATACTACGTCCTGGTTCAAATATTCCCCACAGAATATCAAAACTTCCAATAACGCAGTAAAAAAGGCAATTAAAATCGACTGTTGCCACAATGCCATGTTGCGAATCAACAGGAAATTCAGCGCCACAAGGTAGATAACGATCGACATCATCATGCCACGAATTCCAAGCGTTGAGCCGATCAAGATATCCCACAATAAGCCCAACACTAGCGCAGTTCCGACGTTCACTCGGTGCGGTAGTGCCAACACCCAATAACACGTGACAAGGAACAACCATGACGGACGTAACACATCTAACACACCTGGCCATGGAATGGTTTGCAGTACCAGCGCAACGAAGAAACTGACGCCAATCACCATTCGGCTACTCAATACATTATTGGCCATCGGTTACCTCTTGTTCTTGCTCTAACCCTTCATCTACATTGGACCGCAGTACTTTGTGTTGACGGTCTTCATTCGGCCAAATCAGCAGTAGGTAGCGTAAGCGATCAAACTCCACAACCGGCTCAGCCTTGATTGAGGCGAACTCTTGACGCGTATCGTGATCCACATTGGTAACCGTCGCGACTGGATATCCTTCAGGGTAAATACCACCTAAACCGGATGTCACCAATAAATCACCAACCTGAATATCTGTGCTGGTTGGAATGTGCTCCAGTTGGATTTCATCCATTTCACCATTGCCCGATGCGATCACTCGGATATCATTGCGGATCACCTGGACAGGAATTGCATTTTTCGCGTCCGTTAGCAGCAGAACACGTGCGTTGTGCGCTGCGACAAACGTGACCTGACCAACGATGCCTTTCTCATTGATAACAGGCTGACCAACGTAAACACCATCAATACGGCCTTTATCGATCACCACTTGATGACGATAAGGTGAAGTATCAACCGCCATTACTTCTGTCACGACTTTCTTTTCATCACGGACAAATGAAGATCCTAACAACTTACGTAAGCGTTGGTTTTCTTCTTTATACTGGTCGAGCAAGATAAGCTCGCTTTTCAGACGTAGCACTTCTCGCTTTAAGCTGCGATTGCCTTCAACCAATGCCTGATGAGAATTAAAACGTTCAAATACGCCATCGAACATACTACGAGGTAAATTCGCTGCGTACTGAATCGGTGCAACCATACTGTTTAGTAGGTATCGAACGTTGGAAAACGTATCTAGACGACTATCGGCCAGCATTAAGCTCGCCGACACGATGACAGCAAAAAACAGACGTAATTGCAGAGACGGACCTCTGCCGAAAATCGGTTTCATCTTGTTTTTGACCTGATTGCTTCCATGATTATTGAGCCTTACTTGGCAACCTAAAAATACTTAACTAAATACTTTTAGGTATGGAGCATGTTTGAATTACAGAGAGAGCAGAAATGAAGGTGAAGCCCGACATGAGCTTCACCTAAACCTTTATTCTTCAGAGAACAGATCGCCACCGTGCATGTCGATCATTTCTAGTGCTTTACCGCCACCACGCGCAACACACGTTAGTGGATCTTCCGCGATAACCACAGGAATACCAGTTTCTTCCATTAGTAGACGGTCTAGGTCTTTAAGTAGTGCACCACCACCGGTTAGTACCATACCGTTTTCAGAAATGTCTGAAGCAAGCTCTGGTGGACACTGTTCTAGTGCAACCATGACTGCTGATACGATGCCAGATAGCGGCTCTTGAAGCGCTTCTAGGATCTCGTTTGAGTTCAAGCTAAAGCTGCGTGGCACACCCTCTGCAAGGTTACGACCGCGAACTTCAATCTCTTGAACTTCATCACCAGGGTAAGCAGAACCGATTTCGTGTTTGATCTTTTCAGCCGTTGCTTCACCAATCAAGCTGCCGTAGTTACGACGTACGTAGTTGATCACAGCTTCATCAAAGCGGTCACCACCGATACGTACAGACGATGAGTAAACCACACCGTTTAGAGAGATAACGGCAACTTCAGTTGTACCACCACCGATATCGACCACCATTGAACCTGTCGGCTCAGATACGCGTAAACCAGCACCAATTGCCGCCGCCATTGGCTCGTCGATTAGGTAAACTTCACGCGCACCAGCACCAAGTGCTGATTCACGAATTGCGCGACGTTCAACTTGGGTAGAACCACAAGGAACACAAACAAGAACACGTGGGCTTGGCTTTAGGATGCTGTTATCGTGCACTTGCTTGATAAAGTGCTGAAGCATTTTTTCGGTTACGTAGAAGTCAGCGATTACGCCGTCTTTCATTGGGCGAATAGCGGAAATGTTGCCAGGTGTACGACCAAGCATCTGTTTTGCTGCGTGACCGACTGCAGCAACGCTTTTTGCAGAACCTACACGATCTTGACGAATAGCAACTACAGAAGGTTCATCAAGGACAATTCCTTGCCCTTTTACGTAAATTAGAGTGTTGGCTGTACCTAAATCGATAGATAGATCGTTAGAAAACATGCCACGAAGTTTCTTAAACATACTCTTCGCTCATCCTGCAAAAATATAGAAGACAAAAATTGCTCTAAATGTACCAATGCCTCGCTGTCACAGCAAGGTATTGGTACACAAACATGAGCAGAAAGCCTCAATTTCTTGCAGTTTCCTAACTTAAGGGCAAAAACCTAAGTTGTTACTGTCCGGTTAACCCTGGCTCACCACGGTAAATCACGCGATCGTTACCTCGATGAATACCGAAGGTGACGACGGAGGATGGGTTTTCTTCACCAGCTTTCTTATTGTCCCAGTTGTACTTGAGCCAAGGTAAGCCATTTTTTGAATCATCAAGATCTAACCAAACGCGCGTTTGCTGGCGATATGATTCAGCTTGAGTTGCAGTAATAGAGCGAGAAGAACCTGAAGAAACAGTCCCGCCATCGCCTAGAGTTACCTCTTTTGCACTATTATCTGTCGGCCAAATGTGCACCTGAGAGTCATCTTCAATTTCTCCAAACACTTTAGTTTGGCTGTCATCAGAGTTAGCAATAAAACGGCTACCATTCCAGTACTCAACTCGAAGTGGCACTCTCAACGTCGAACTCTGGTTGCCACCGACATCATCTAGATCAACGCGACCAAAGCGGATGTCGGGTTGAATAGAAAGAACTGGATTACCATACACCGATATAGGATCTGGCTCTATTGCCACGCCAACCTTTATATCTGTCGCTTTTATGGTGTTGCCATTAAGATTAAAAGGTCCATCTTCGTAACCTGCAGCAGGAGTCTTTTTCATCCAACATAAGCCTTCTATCGCATTACATTTACCACTTAATGGGGGAGTCAGTGTGAAGCGTTGAATGCTTCCCAAAGCGTCTACCCAAGAAGGTGTTAAATTACCCTGAGCATTAAACCGATTCAACGAATCACTCAACTCAAAAGATGCTACATGTTCTTTGTTGAAGTATTTATAATTTTCTACTGATTTTGGAGCATCCCCACCAGCCAATACCTCTACTTCATACCACATAGAATCAAAGTTTTGATTCATATAGTTAAAGCTTTGACTTCCTGCATAGTCCCAATGTTGCCCACGCAACTTGTAGAACTTCGGATAGAAACGCCCGAGAGTAATGGTCGCTGGTTGAATCAAGAATGAGCTCTTACTAAGGTAGAGAGACGTATTTTCAACATTACCTTCAGGAGCACTTATTGAAAATTTGAACGCACCTACCTCAGACACAGTTTGAGAAAATGACGTTTTGGCATCATCAGAGGCGATATGTTGATATGTATCTGTGAGAAGTTCTGCTTTTTTCCCGCCGGCGCTTATAGCAGGATATACTACTTCATTTGACACAACCATTTGTTCTTCTTTGTAATTTTTAGCTGGCATGCCACCTTTACCATCTTCACTATACTGCAAAGCAGTGATGCTTATAGTAAATTCCTCACCAGCGGCGATAAACCCTCTATCACACCCAGATTTACTACCGCACCGCCCACTTGCGGTTGCTTGGAGGCGATGTGGATAGCTTACAAATGTGCCAACTCCTTTGGAGTCTTCGATTCCTTCAACAGATGCATTAAACGAAACTTTACCTGCTTCAGGATAGGTAAACTTAAACTTAGCTCGACCATTATTATCAAAGTAAACATCTCTAAGATAGGCGGGATCATCCTCTGGGCCTGAAATAGTTTGGTCAGAGCTCCAAACAGGCGTACTATTCCCGTCGCTCTTTTTATAATTTAGCGTAACACTTGGTTGCTCTTTAGGAGCAACGTCATACGTCATGCTCAACTTAATATCACGAGTAGTGTTTGTTGCTGAACTAGATGAACAAAATTCAAAATAGTTGCTATCTGAAGACTCCTTGTTAGCAATAACATCTTCAGCAACGATAGATAACGTATTACCATGGAATTCAATCTTACATTTTTCAGCCGAAAGCTCATCGCCATTAATTCGACAACGTGTATCCTCAAAACCGAACTGGTGAACACCATGGGTATTTGCAATGCCGATGGTCACGAAACCCGCTTTTGCGCCTTGCAGCTGAAGGTGAGTTGACCCCTTAAAGCTAATCGGTGAACTTTGTACCCAATTAGCAACCTCATGACCCGCACTAGGAGAAAGGGTCACTTGCAAATCTTCGGCATCGGTTATTGAACCAGGATAAAGCGTATCACAGTCTTTATCCATACATGCTCGTAGAATTACATCAGACGGCTGACATGTGCTGCCAACTCCAGAATAATCAAACTCAAAATGATGTATACCTTCTGTTAGTGGTTGGAACTCATCAGCACATATTTGAAAGTTATCAATTTCATGCACATTTTTTACTAACCCAGTAGAGCCCGCTACAGACACTCGAAATTCACTTGGAGCAGTCGATTGAGCAAAACCTTGCATGATATTGAAAGAATCAATAATGTCCTCCCAATTTAGGTTATCGCTTTTTAGTTTCCCTCTATCATCAACATCAACTTTGAGGTTACCTTGGTAGCTGGCTCTTTTGATAGAGACATAAACCCCGGCATCTCTACCATCGATAGCCCGTGAATCAATCGTCATCCGATAACGGTGAATTTCGTCCTTTGACTCATCATCGAGCTTGCCAACCTTACTGTTCTTTTTAATAAAGCGATATCCACCGAACCATCCTTCAGGGAACGTACCTATACGATGGTTGCTCGTATCAATATATTCGCCAGGGCCTTTTTTCTCACCCGAGCCTCGTATTGTTATTGAATGGTCATTCTGTCCCGGACTGCTATCAAGCGGATTTTTATCTTGATAATAGCTGCCTTCGTTAGAGAAATTACCATATTCATCAATACCAAAAGCAATCCACCCTCCAGCAAATCCTTCGATACCGCCGTCGTCAGGTTTCACTCCATACCCTAACGGCCCACCAAATGCACCAGTAGATGGTAGAACACTTGCATCCGAAAAAACAATCGCAACCCCGTCTGCACCAGTGTTGTTACGGTTACCATCGTACGCAAAATGGTCAAATTCAACTTCAACAATGTTGTTACTTGATGGAAATATATAGTTGTATGCGCCAACCGCAGCTTGGCCCTGTACATTGTTGGTTATTCTCAACCGATTCTTGTGAATAAATGGTTTAGGCTCTGCACCATCCTGTCCATCATAATCCCCGCTAAAGTAACCCATAGTTGCCCATTTTTTCTCAAGGTCAGATTCTTGCTCAAAGACCTCAACATCAATACATTGTTTTGGTTCGGGAAGTGGTTCCGGCTCTGGTTCCGGATCCCAACCACAAATCGATTTAACATATAAAACTGGGCACTTATTGGGAGCATAATCGCAATCAGGCTCATTCACTCCACAATAAATGTCACTCTGCTTATCAGGACTTGTAGTTGGGTTAATCGAGCCGCAGATGTCTGCCTGTTTGAGTACTGGACGTCTATGAGACTTAATAGCATCGCGTAAGGCAAAAACACCTTTTTGACTGCCTTTACCATTACTTTTTGAGTTTTTAACTGTAACCGTGTGCCCTTTAGATTCCAGCGTGCCACAGACTAAGGCTTGCTTGATAGTAACCGCATGTAAAGCCGTGACGTTACCAAAGATCTTATTCCCGGAAGCTTTAGTGGTTACATCACCACCATCAGAGGTGATGTTGCCCCGGATAACACTGTTTTGGATCGTCACATCGTTGTGAGCATATATGTCACCCCAGACTGTGCTGCCATTTTTAATTCCTATGTCTCTATGGCCATTTGAGTCTTTCTTTTTATTTTCAGATGGCTTCATCACTTGCAAACTCGAAGATGCGCTTGAAGTTTTCAGGTTGATTCTCTGCTGCTTGCTCCCTACGCTATTATTACCTTTAAGCATAATATCACCATGCATAACTTCTAGTGTGATCGGTTTACCGCCAGAGTTACCACTATAGATGACGGAGTCACCATTCCTCAGCGTTAGACTACCGGTGCTACAGCGGTAAACCGTACCATCGAGTTGACCAGCACCACTATCATCACAAATATTGACCCCCAAGTCGGCCAAATCATGTGTCACTGCCTTAGCATACGAAAAGGCAGACAGTGATAGCGAAATTAAAAATAGTATGGTCTTTTTCATTATTCTAATCCTTTACCCAAACCTCTTGCTGGCGCTGTACCTGTGTAGCCCCAGAACCACACGTTGCCGTGGCCTGCACCTTAAAAAGAGATTCAGCATCAGGGGTACCCTCATTGAAAGTACCTATATTTGTACATGCCATCGCATTAACCTTGCACCCACTTCCCACAGCTACCAGCGGAACGGCACCGCTGACCTCCCCACTGCATACGGTCGCGATATCTGTTGTACTGGCATTTAACGGATACATCTTGGTCAATGCCCACTCATTTGCAGACTGAGCAACAAACCAAGCTTTTGTTCCCAAAAACTCTCTTGTTAATCCGCTTTGATTCGACCATGTCACTTTCATTAAAGAGGAAGCCAAATATCCCATTACAATAATGACGAATAACACGATGATTAGTACATTTCCGCTGGAGTTTCTTCTATGGGACATTGAGCACCTGCACATCTTGTTGATACACACTACGTTCACCATCCTGCTCAAACTCTAGATTTATATGAACTAAACCACCTCGTTGCAGAGTAGGCTCTAGATAACGCATACCACTTACGGACGTATCGACACTATCCGCAACCGTAATACCATTTCGCGTAACTTGCTTGGCATCGAAACAGTAGCGAACCTCCGACTTATCTTGATAAATATAAAGACGGCTAGAAACAGAGGAGCCCGTAATCGTACTTGCCGCCCCTGTAACAACAAAAACCTTACCTGTTTTAGCTAAACCACCAATGGCTATATTTTGCGAAGAAGTTGATTGCAAATCTTCATATCGGCTTGGATTGATCACCATCCTGCGATTCGCAGGAATAGGATTAAGCGTTGAGTCATTACCTAGCAAAAACTCTAAGTCATTATTCTTAAACGTGTAAAAACCAGAATACTCAATCGGAACAAACTCTAAGCAATGGGAAGCATCCTTTGGAACATGAAAACTATTAGGTACAGCATGGCGGATTTCACGCGTCATCTTTTCTAAAACAAACTGAGCCTGCGTTTGTATTCGTTGGCGATCGATAGTATCAGCGTATCCTTTCATTCCTAACTGGACATAGCCAGCTATCCCCAACATGATGAAACTGCCGACCACAATCGTAACTATCATTTCCATTAAGGTGAAACCACGATCTTTCATCAGTAGTTCCCCTTAATAGCTGTTAAAGTAAGAGGCTGCGTGTTCCCCGCAAAAATCCGTAATGTTACTTTTTTGTATTCGGTTATTTCATCGGGAGTTTTATCCGTCAGATCATCATAGGCAACGCTAACTTCTAATCTAAAGTTTTTGTACTGCTCAGTACTATCCTCACCAAGTACATCACTAATATTCCCTCTAGGGATACCATCACACTGAGAAGCCGTTGTAGATGTGCTCCAACACCCGATATAGTCATCGACATCGTTGAAAGAGCTCGGATTTGATGCATCCTCTCCGTAGTCAGTATCCACACCTAAAGTCGAAGAACATAAATTCAAAGGATTATCGGGATGAGGGCTGTCTTTAGACTCACCACATCGAACAGTACCACCATCAAAGTCACTCCACTGGTCAAAGCCTCGTGAAAGAATCTGTGACATGAAACCTTGGCCTAATGCGGCCGCGCGGGTTTGATAATGAGGGATGGCGGAATCTCGAATTTGAGGGACAAGAAAAGAAGTAAACGCCACCATCGCAATGCCCATCAAAACAATCGCGATGATCATTTCTATTAAAGTCATGCCACTAGATTTCTTCATGAGCATGTACCTTTAGAAACATAACCTTGAGAATTAATTTCAACTTGGCAGCGGCTTCGACCATGCTTATCTTCAATTAAGATGTTTACAGCACCACTTACAGGATTGCCGAGAAGGTTAAAATTAATTGTATTTGCGGCACCGCTGATAACGGAAAACCTTGCGGACTTATCGATAACCACGTCACTACGAGCATCTCGTGCACTGCCTGTTAGTGCACAGGCAGCAACCGAACCAACACATGAGCTAGAAACTTGTAAACGAAAGTTGTTATCAGGACTTGTAGCATTCGACTGCATACGATTCACCTGCACTTGGCGAATCACAGAAATCACGCGTTCTTGTAATGCATATGCAGAAAAACTGCCTGAGCCCATAAAACGGCTGGCTGCAAAAAGTGAAAGGATAGAGAGGAGAACAATCACGAGGATTAACTCCATTAACGTGAACCCTAATGCAGAGCTGCGAATTTTCATAACCCAACCTTAGGCTTAGAACAAGCGAAATAAGTATACGATGAAATTATGAGATTAATGATAGGTTTGTAACTTTTCGATTCGAAGTGTGAACAGACGAACAAACAACCAATGTCTAGTTATTTTGCCCTTTTGAACGGCCAATCTCTTCTTCAATTCGATCGTACGTTTCTTTGTTGCTTAGCGTTTCAGAAACGTGCTCGGCGGTTTGCTTAGTTTGCTCCCACTTTGCTTCATAAGTTTCTGGTTCAAAACTGATAAATCTTGGTAATACCACATAACCGATCACACCTAAGATAATCAGCACAACGACAAACTCTATTGCACTAAGACCCGATGATTTACGCATATGAACTATTCCGAAATTAACCAAAGTAGAGAGATAAAGGCCAGACTAGCTGGCCTTTTATCAATGTATTACTTAGTACATACTGCAGAACTAGCAACAATCTCAGTTTTCGCTGGAGTGTTATCACCTGTAGCAGCAGTGTATCTAACACAGCTCTTACTGTAGCCTTTAATGCCGTATACCATGTTTGCAGGATCTTTATCGCTATTGTCTGCAATAAGCTCCCAGTCTCCAGAATCAATACCATCGACCGCTAGCTTAAGAGCCTCTGTAGTTGCTTCAGGGTAACCATAATCCAGCTGTAAAGTTGAGCCAGCAACACTAATCGCTCCATTTTCACCAGTTTCTTGGCTCTTGATTGCTGCCTTACCATATACAATGCCTGAAGCCCCATCAATCGCGCCTTTCAGACCTTGAAGTGCAGAAGCTCGAGCATCATCTTGTAGGTTAAGGAAACGTGGTGCTGCAGTTACCGCTAGAATACCTAGGATTACAATTACCACTACCAATTCGATAAGGGTGAAACCACCTTGTCTTTTCATTGTTTACTCTCTCTATGTAAGCATGCAGTACAACTGCAAAGTTTTGTTTAGGTCACGCGACCATTTTGGATATTGTCAAAACGGTTTGGGGCAGCAACGTTCACTAAAACTGACCGTGAAGTGGATACTGTATCTACCGCTTGAGCAGAATGACGATTCGCCATTATTCAGTTCATGCTGCAATGAGAAAAA
Organism: Vibrio sp. Vb1729; assembly: GCF_033338655.1. Classification (NCBI taxonomy): domain Bacteria; kingdom Pseudomonadati; phylum Pseudomonadota; class Gammaproteobacteria; order Vibrionales; family Vibrionaceae; genus Vibrio; species Vibrio sp. Vb1729. The sequence continues at coordinate 71,303 of NZ_JAWOTB010000007.1, forward strand.
CACATTATTGTTTACCCACTATTACAGCCTGTTACTTATGGTAATGATTGCATTATACCGACTTTCATTACCAATTATAGTGATTAGGTGTCAAAAAATTCACTCTGCCGACATTTCGACGTCTATTTTCAGTTGATTAGCAGTTGAGATAACTACAATCGACTGACCATTTTCATAAGTGTAGTGACAGACATAACGATCAGTTTTGATGGCTCCACTGATATCTATTAACTTGTTGGTCATTATTTTACGTTGGGGGTAATGCACCGCTAGCCAATAACCACAATCTAATACACCTTGCTGAGTAAAGGGAGACACTAACCCGTCCTCAGTCATAGTAAGGTTAAAACCATCCATCAGCATATGTTCTGGCTCGCCTTGTACTAGCCAAGCTTGACGATAACGCTGAACACTATCTTGCATCCAAACTCTCGCCAACTTAGCCCCAGTCACTTGTGCTTGCTCGGTCACAGGACGTAATTTGACCGCCAAACCCACCGCCATAATCGTAGCAATAACCCCAAACACAATAAGCGTTGCTCGGCTTTGATTTTCAACCACCTATTAGCCGCCTTTGATAATGTCGAGCATTCCCCACATTGGTAGGAAGATACCCAATGCCAGCACCATGACCATGCCTGCGACAATCACCAAAAGTAATGGTTCTATTCTTGCGGTCAGCGTTTTTAGATCGTAATCGACTTCTCGATCGTAAAAGTCCGACACCTCCAGCAGCAACTCATCAATACGACCAGTTTCTTCACCTACTGCAATCATCTGAATCACCAATGGGGTGAATATTTTACTGTTGATGGCCGTCACTGAAATGGTGCTACCCGCTTCAATTGCAGACTTCATCTCAAGAATTCGGTTTTCTAAAAAACGGTTCCCTAAGGCTTCCCCGGCCAAAGCCAAAGACTGGTTAAGTGGCACCCCTGATTTCAGCATCAACGAGAAGGTTCTGGCAAAACGAGAAAGCTGCGCACGATTAACGATATCGCCTACAATTGGCAGCCGAAGCCGAAACTTATCGAACTTCTCCCGACCATCAGCCGTCGCCACCCACGCTCTGAATACAGTAAACGCGCCAATCATTGCCACAACCAGCAACACCCAATAATTAACAAAGAAATTAGAAGTCGCGATCAAAATACGCGTCGGCAATGGTAGCTCAACCCCAAAGCGCGTGAACATCGATGCAAACTCAGGGATCACCAAGATATTCAATACAAACATGGCGATGGTGATAAAGATAATAACAAACGTCGGATAACGCATCGCCGCTTTAATGCGTTTGCGAGTCTCAAGTTCCTGTTCGTAGTAATTCGCCAGTTGCAATAGCGCTTGGTCAAGCCGACCCGTATTCTCACCGACGTTGATCATAGAAACGAACAGTGGGCTGAATACTTTACTGTGTTGCTGCATCGCAGAAGACAAACCTCGGCCATTACTCAGTTCAGAAACGACATCTTCTAGCGCCTCTTTGAGCTGTTTGTTTTCGCAATTTTGCAACAAGCCACGCATAGAGCGCAGCAAAGGTACGCCAGCTTTAGTCAAACTAAACAACTGGCGAGAGAAAAGAATAATTACTTCCAACGGAATAGCAGGCACAAACAGCTTAGACAAGCTCACTTGGCTTTTTGCCGACTCTTTCTCTAACCGTACATTGAGCGGGATGACCCCTTTGTTCATCAATGCTTCCGCCGCAGCTTCTGAGTTCACTGCTTCGATTTTGCCGTTAGTGGATGAGCCGTCTAGCGTGCGGCCTTGATAACGAAAAGTTGGCATTCACTTACCTATATGAAAATGGGATCAGTCTTACCAGAAGCATCACCCTCACCTAGGGTCATCACTTCATCCAAACTGACGGTGCCTTGTAGCGCCAGTTCCATTGCAGAAGCAAGCAGTGGCTTATAGTTTTCTGAGCGGCGCGCGGCTTGCGCAAAACCAACCGCATCATTGGCTCGCAATTTATCCATCATCTCTTGCTCAAGTTCGAGCATTTCAAACACACCGATTCGGCCTCGATAACCAGTCAAGTTACAGTTTTGGCAACCTGCGCCTTTATAAAAAATGGTGCTAACTTGATTTGGGAAACGCCCAGCTAACCACTGCTGGCGAGACTCATCTAAGTGGTCTTCTGTTTTACAATCTGGGCAAACTCGGCGCACAAGACGCTGCGCCACCACGGCTCTAACCGCACTAGCAACCAAGTACCCCGGCGCCCCCATATCGATCATGCGTAACGCACTGTCGACAGCATCGTTGGTGTGGAGAGTGCTCAATACTAAATGCCCCGTTAGTGCAGCTCGCAGACCAATTTCTACCGTCTCTTGGTCACGCATCTCACCAACAAGAATTATGTCTGGGTCTTGACGTAAAAAGGTTCTAAGAACACGCGAGAAAGTTAGATCGATCTTGCTGTTAACCTGTACCTGAGTGATGCGAGGCAGACGATATTCAACCGGGTCCTCTGCTGTAATGATCTTTTTCCCAGGTTCGTTGAGCTCACTCAATGCGCCGTAAAGCGTGGTGGTTTTACCGGAACCTGTCGGCCCGGTAACCAAAATCATGCCGTGCGGACGCGCCAACTGTCGACGTAAGCGAGCAAGCAAGTCTGGCGGCAAGCCTGACTCTTCTAACGGACGCAAACCAGCGGACTGGTTAAGCAGACGCATTACCACAGATTCTCCGTACTGCGTTGGTAACGTCGACATACGAATATCAATTGATTGGCCACGAACTTTGATATTGAATCGGCCATCTTGTGGCAAGCGCTTTTCAGAAATATCTAGGTGTGCCATCAACTTCAGTCGAAGAACCAAAGCCGATGCAATGTTCACTTCATTTAAGAGCGTTTCATGCAATACGCCATCAATACGCTGGCGCAAACGCAACACTTGATCGTCTGGCTCAATATGAATATCCGAAGCTCCAACCTGTACCGCATCTTCAAACATGGAATTAACCAGCTTTACAACGGTAACCTCTTCACTATCGGCTTCATCAATACCGTAATCAAAGCTTTGTACATCTTTATGCTCTTCATGCAGCTGTTCAGCAAAGGAGGCGATCTCTTTAGTACGGCGGTAATAACGGTCAAAGCTTGAAATAAGCTGACGCTCTGAAGCAACAATGAACTCAAGGTTGTATTGACCTAACAAGTTCATCAATGATTCTTGAATGAACAAGTCCGCAGGGTCGCTCATAGCAACGCGCAGGGTGTCCCCATTTCGAGCAACGACCATCGCACGTAAGCGACGAGCGTGTACCTCAGGTAAAATCTGCACGGCTTCGGCATCCACAGGTGCACGACCAAGATCGATCAGTGGCAAACCAAGCTGCTGAGACAAGAAGTCCAACATTTGCTTTTCAGTAATAAAGCCAAGGTCAATTAACGCATCCCCTAACTTCTGCCCGGTACTGCGTTGTGCGTTTAGTGCTTGCTGGATTTGTTCTTCAGAGACGATACCTTCCTCAACCAGAAGATCGCCCAAGCGTTTTCTCAACTGAATTTTCATTGTGCGCTCTCCAACTCTTTCAAGATGCTCAAACGGTCACGGATAAATGCTTGCGATTGATTCGAAATGCCAACTTTACCCAGAGCTTGGTTGTAAGAGTTAATCGCGGCAGTAAAAGCCAGGGCGCGCTCTTGTTGAATAGCCAAACCTAACCACCAGCGCGCGTTTTCCGGCTCACGCTGAGTTAGGAGTTGATAGCTCTCAAGCGCAATGTCATTTTGCTTGTGTTTTTGTGCCAATGCCGCACGCATCGCCAAGTAATCTCGACTTGGTACTGGAGGCAAATGAACAAGCGGGCTCAGCGCCGCTTCAGGTTGATTAGCTTTCACTAACAACTTAGACAAGGCCAAGCGGAGTACTTGGTTGTTCGTATCTAGGTTGATGCCTTCTTGAATAATCTCATATGCTTTACGCGTGTCACCTTTACCAAAGTACAACGCTGATAACTTTTGACGCGTGTCTGCATTCATTGGCTCATAACGCAACGCCTCGGCATAAGCCGATAACGCCGTTTGCATATCGTTAGCATCCAGTGCTTTTTCCGCTCGGCTAACCGCTTTAAGAGATAATTGACGATGTGTAAGCTCAACCTGCTCAATACGCATTGAGCTGTTTTCTGATGTCGTGCGGGTTACGTGATCGTATTGCTCCTCGCTCGGCATCGTTGCTAACTGCGCGAGTAAAACTTCATCTTCAGAGGCGATATTTATCTCAGATCTTAGCGTGAACCTATCAGTCTCTTGCATGTGAGGCTGTTGCGCTACCGGCTGTGTGGCTGGTTTGGTGTAAACCACTTGAGTTGTATCGGGCGTCATTTTACTCGTTGGCGAGTGAGTGCGCTCCGATGAAACAATTGGTGAGACATTCACAGACGACAGTGGCATAGCGTCGGTTTGAAACTGTGATAGCTCGCCTGACGGGACAGGACCGCGAGAGACCGCCCAGCTACCAACCGCAAGGCTTAACGAAAAACCGGCGACAAGCCAAAGCCAAGGTTTACTGCGTGAGACTCTTGGAATCTCCGCACAAGTAAGCTCTGACGGCGATGTTTTTTCAGCAAGTTCTGATAATGCTTTATTGATGGCACTCAAGGTTGACTCCATCCCCAAAATACGGGTGTTTTAAACTTAGGTTTACGGGCATCAAACGTATCGTGCATAGCGGCGTAAACGTGATGATTTTTCAATAGTGTGCAACGCTCATTAAATGCAGCAAGCAACGACTTGTGGCTAATTTGGTTTATCAAGCGCGGAATCCCCATGGATGAACGCCAAATCGCTTTTTTCTGTTCAATAGAAAAAATGTGCGCCCCATTGCCTGCTTTATCTAAACGATTATTGATGTAAGCCACGCCTTCATCGATAGAGAGAGGACGTAACTGGCAGCTAAACGTAATGCGTTGACGAAACTGCCTTAGCTCATGGTTAGCCAATCTTTCATCCAACTCAGGTTGTCCGAATAACACCAATTGAATGAGCTTATCTTGTTCCGTTTCTAAGTTGCCAAATAGACGTAATGTTTCTAAAGCTTGTGGGGAAAGAGCTTGCGCTTCATCAACGATCAAGACGGTTTTCTTTCCCAAGTAATGTACTTGAATCAAGTGCTCTTGAATGAGGGAAACGATACGCAGCGGATCATCGTTCTCGATACCCAACTCTCTGGCGACAGCAAACTGCAACTGTTCCCCATTCAACACTGGATTGGGTAAGTAAATAAGCTCAACTTCAGATTCAATCTGCTCGATCAGCTTACGGCATACCATGGTTTTTCCAGTGCCTACTTCTCCCGTCACCTTAATCACCCCTTCTCCCATTTGCACGGCAGCTAGGATGGTTTGGATCGCCTCATAGTGAGGGACTAACCCCAAGAACATTTCTGTATTTGGGGTTAACGAAAAAGGCTGAACTCGGAATCCAAAGTGTGACAAGTACATACTCGAATCACAAACCTATTGAAAAACAGAACCTTTCCCAGCGCTTATTGCGCATCTGGGAACCACTCTTGCAGCAGATCACGAGAGCGCTCTAGCTCTTTCTGCCAAGAGTTCACGCCAACTACGGTCGGTTTTAGCAAGATGACCAATTCTGTTTTCTCAGTTACGTTATTCACGTTGCGGAACAAATGCCCCAGTGCTGGTACATCGCCCAAAAATGGGACTTTAGAAACAAGCTCACGATTTTGCTGTTTCATCAGACCGCCGATAACCACAACATCGCCATCTTTAGCACGAATAACCGAGTCTGATTCACGAATAGAGCTTTTCGCTAATGGCAGTTGGATGTTTTGGAAATCTCCGCCCAAGTTCAATTGCTTCACTTCTTCCGTGACTTCAATAACTGCGGGGTGAACATGCAGGAACACATTGCCTTTGTTATCAATTTGCGGAGTCACATCGAGGGAAATACCCGAGAAGAATGGCGTCAGTTCCACTTCAGGAACTGCATTTGAGTTTTCACCGTTGCCTGCATTGCTCGATAGCTCGGTAACAAAGTACTCATCGGTACCCACTTTGATGACAGATTTTTGGTTGTTGGCAGCGGTAATACGAGGGCTCGAAAGGACGTTCAAGTCACCTTGCGTAGACATGAAGCTCAACACTGCATTGAAGTTACCATCCGAAATAGTCACGTTAGTTTGACCGCCCAATAGCGTGCCAATCGCATCCAATGGTGGTAATGTCGACGCAGGGCGGTTGACTACGATACTACCCGAGTTACCAATTGACGCCGATAAGTTTGACCAGTTGATGCCTTGTTGGTAGCCATCATTCAACGTCACTTCTAGGATTTTAGCTTCAAGAATGACCTGGCGCTGCATGCGCTCCTGCGATACACCTAAGAACTCGCGTACTTCGCGAATATCATCAGGAAATGCTCGAACCGTAATAACTCCCGCTTGTGGCGTTACAACCACACTTTGCCCTTTGCCTGAACCAATTAGATTCGCAACAGCTTGCTGCAGCATAGGCCAGAAGTCACTCTCAGTGATGGTTTCAATGCGTGTACCACCCGTAGATGTGGTCGAGCTATCGTTGTTGTTTCCATTGTTAGAGTCTGACGAGTCAGAACTGTCTGAGCTACCACCAGAATTAGACGTACCAGCCGAGGTTACAGAGCCCGTAACAATGCTGGTTAATGAGCGACCAGAACGCTTGAACTGCAGGTAATCGACTGGAATGGTCACAGTACGCATACCTGCTGGGTAGATTTGAATAACTTTGCCAGACTTCACCACGTCATAGCCATACATATTCTGTACGACATTCAGAACTTCATCCAATGTCACATCTGACAAGTTGACAGTGATATTACCTTGTACCGATGGGTGAATCGCCACGCTGTACTCAGTGCCTTTCACTAATGAGGCGAAAAAGCTTCTTGCATCGACCGCATTCGCCTGAATACGAAAACGCTTCGAGGTGCCTTGCTCTGATGCAACGTTCGAGTCTAAATTTGGCATCAAGTCTGCCTCAACAGAAGAAGGGATTTCTTCCAATGTGCGGCTGTTCGCTTGATTGATCGATTCATTGAGCGCTTCTTTAACTTCCACTGGATTCCGATGACCCATTGAACATCCCATTAAAGAAGCAATCGTTATTCCTACAACTAATTTGCGCATATCTGATCGGGCTCTGGTTATTATTGTTTTACGTTTAAATCAAAAAGCTCTAGGTCCCACTGACGGTTACCACGCTTTAAAGTTACAAATTCACTATTAATGCTCGCGACGCGATAACCCTTAAATAGCTCGCCTTTTTCGACAAGTTTGTTATCCATAATCGCGATACAATCAGTACTTGGCTTACACACAATACTGTTGAGCTTAGGCAGTCGGTACCGTTTAACTTTTGGTTTCGCTGACGTTTCAACCGCTGGCTTTTCCCAACCAAGTGGGGCCGTTGGGTCCTGGTTTGCCCAAGCGGTTCCTGCCGCTGCCATAACAAGCAATGAGATGATGAGTTTGTTAACCACCAATAAACTCCTCTCTAGATCCTAGTGTGTAGACTTCTAACACAAGCTTCGCTTTCGGGTACTCTTCGACTTTATAACTAAAGCTGCGCCAGTAATAACTCGCAGGAAGGCTCTCCAATTTATTCAGATAATTAGCAATAGAAAAATAGTCACCAGTCAGTTCCATACGAACAGGATGCACGTAGTAACCAGAGTATTGCGATGCTTCTTTATCTTCCGTTATTGGCTCAGATGGCAAGGTTTGCAGAGACAAAAGGTGAATGCCACTTTGCTGCTCCAACACATTTTCAAGCAGCTCAGCCATTTGCGAAGGTGTAATAAGATGCTCGATGATCTCCGCTAATTGCATCGAAAGATGCTGACTCTCAGCTAACAGATTAGATATCGCGCGATCAATCTCAGCATTTGGATCTTTCTTAAGTTGCGCCTGAATACGTAGCGTATCGATTTCAATCTTTTGATTGGCTTGCTTTAAATTACTTAGTTGCCTCTCATTACTGATGATCTCGTTAAGCTTTGGCTCCAATACCAGCGTAAAGAGCAACATGATCACGACAACTAAACCGCACAATGCGGTGAGCACTTTTTCACGCGTACTCATTTCGCCAAAGCGCCCTTCTAATGAGAGCCAGAATTCGTTCATTTCTCTTTATCCTCGCGCGTTTTTAGTTCAAACGTCACAATATCCTTATCATTTCGACCTATTTTGACGTCGTCAAACGTTCGGCCAACCAAGCTAATTTCATTTTTAAATTGGCTGACCCAATTTGGCACTGAGCTCGGTTTTTTCGCTAGTCCCTTCAGGTCTAAGGTATGGGTATTGATTCGAATTTCGGACAAAGAAATTTCTTGGTTTCCTAGCTTCGCTAATGATTGCATCACGCCAGAGTAACCCGTGCGTTGCGAGTCATCGTATTTCCCGACAGCTTTAAGCGAGTCTCGCTTCGCCTTGACTTCACGCTCTAAGCGGGCTTTAGCTGCCAGCTTATTATTGTCAGGTTGATGCTTACGTAGCTTGACTTGATAACGTTCAAGCTCTGACTTCATGATATCGCCTTTACTTTTTACAATAGCAATCTCATCTTCCAAACCGCTGCTCTGCCAAGTGACATAACCGTAAGAAAATAGAATTGCAGCCGCCGCAACGCCCCAAGATAACGCGATATTTTTTAGCGTCAGGAGCTCTTTTTTCGGCTTTAAGTAATCGGGATATAAGTTGACGCGTCGAGTATTTGAAGTAGCCGCAGTGTCAGCCAAAACATGTCCTGATAGCTCATGTTCTGGTGGTAATAACGGTGAAACCTTAGTACTTAAACGGTAGTTCAGAGCCTGAACAAGCTCGCTCTCATCCTCTTCATCGCAGCACACTTTCAATTGATGTAATTGCACGTGGCGTAACTGAGATGAAAGATAATCAATCGAACGTTGCAGTTCTAACGACAGACTGTCCATCTGTAAATCGCTAGACGGAACCCCCGTTAACGGTGGCGTCACACTGCGAATAGAGCGGTGGAACGCAATAGTATTTTCGACAAAAGCGCTTATACGGAAATGACCACGCACACTGCGTTGTAATAATAGGAAGTTTCCTAGTTCACCAGCAGTCTCTCCCCAAATATCGTCTTCAGGAAGAATGGCTTCTAATGGTAACTGGGCTCGACTGGCCAGTAACACAATCTTATCCAATATTTTTCGCGATAAGACGTATGCTTGCACTTTGGTTGAATTCGGTAACTCGACCGCATCGGCAATAATGTCGATAGCACGCTCAGAGATCAGTTCTTTCAACAAAAACGGTAATGCGGCTGGCCATTCTTGACGCGGCATGACCGGTTTGTCGATTTGGTACATCTGGTAATAGTTATGAGAAAGAATAACCGTTAATGAATCATACGCACTCGCTGCAACGCTCAATGCTTGCTCAACGGCTTTTTCCCAATTGGACTCAGAAATATCAAATTGGTATGGACGACTACTTTTGATTGAAGATGATAAATAAACGGCGTCTGGCTGAATAACCAAAAAGCAGGAGCGATCACCACTAGATGATCGCTTAAGCTTGTCGAATAGTGCTTTGAAATCCATGATTATTATCTTTATTTTTTCCGCCAGCGATTTCGTCTTCCCAATTTAACTTGGGATTCTGATTGAGAATTCGGCAACGCTTGGGGACGAGGAAGAAACTGCTGCTCCGCAGAAAAGTAACGCCCTTGCCCACCATAAACCCCGAGCTCAATTAATGTGTTGAGCTCGTTCTGATTCTCAATTCCCACTGCTATAATTTTAGTTTTACTGTTTGCCGCCGCACCTAGCATACTGCGGACAAATAGCTGGTTTTCATGTCGTTGGTCGATTTTTGCTACTAAACTGCGATGAAGTTTAAGGTAACGAATGTCCACTTCTTTTAAATAGTGAGTGCTGACGATGGTACGCCCAGCCTGCCCAACCATTAAGTGGCACCCTAAACCGGCCAGCATTTTAGCGACTGGTCGCATAAAGTCTAAGTGTCTTACAAATTGTGCTTCAACAAACTCAAAACTGAGACACTTTCTCTGCTCACGTGACAACTGTAAGAGTTCATCACGAAACCATTTAAAGTACTCTCGGTTAGAAAATGGCGTTACATTCAAATTGAGCGCATACGATCTTGAGTTATCAAAATTATCCTTAAACTCTCTTAAGAATTTATTAATAACCGACTTATCCATTTGCGCTTCATAACCAACCTGTCTGATCGCAGAAATGAACCGAGACGCTTTAACAATCCCATTCTCAGGATCGCGAATCCGACATGTTAACTCTTCATATAATGATTTTTTATGCGTCGCGTCACTTATTGGGTGCACAGATTGTGCGTAGAGTATCACACTTTCAGGTGTAAGTGCTGTGTCAAATAACGTTCTCCACCTCACACTTCCGCGAGCTTCTTCATCGTGGTTCCATTTTTTGAAGCGACTCCAATTATTGTTATTTTGTAGTTGCGCACTACGCAAAGCAGTCTCGGCTTCATCAATGATTTGGCTGTGTCGCTCACCTTCTTTATAAGTGGTGATGCCAATATGGCACCAGTTGTCTGGATCAAGTGGCTCTGGCGGCATTAACTTTTCTAACTGGCGAATGCATTGCGAGGCGAGGTTAGCCACATCTTTCGCACTTTGGTGCGGTAGAAAAAGCGCAAAATCAGCATCGTAATAACGGGAAAATACAACATCTGGGTATCGTTGAACTAAATTGGACAATAAACTCCCAACTTCAACAATAAACTCATCCGTAATTTGCTTATCTTGCTCTTCTTCAACCAGTTTCCAGTCTTGAATACGAACTAGCAACACGGCGCCGCGAGCCCCACTTTCTAGTAACGCCGATTCCAACTTGCTATCAAATAACACTCGGTTAGCGGTACCGGTTAGCTTATCAAGGAAGGTTTGAGTTCGAATAAAGGTATCAAATCGGCTTCGCTCTTGACGCGCATCTTGTAACTCTTCGATTAATACATCGAGCGCTTCACTGGCGGTGTAAGGCCATTCTTTTTTGTCACCTTTGGCATACTGCTCCACCCTACCAGCCAGGATCATTCTGCCTCGCTCTTCGAGCATTTCGGAGCCTTCTAATTGTTCCTTAAGCCATGCCACGCCGCGCATTAAGCAGAAGATGATCAATATAACGGCAAGCGTGATCGACCAAAGCGCCTGCATTGAGTAGCTGTAACCTAAGTAAGGGGGAATTGCTTTAAAGTGAATCGTGTAATCTTGATTGTGAGTCAACTGGTACTCAGCCTCAAACAAGACTGACGCTTCCATTTGATGAGAAGTATCTTTGAAGCGATAAACAACGGCGTTGTTGGTCGACAACGTCATTTCGACAATATTGGAAGCCTGCAGCATTTTCGGCATCCAGCGCTGCATAGAATAAGCGGCGTCAGGATCTTCCATCTCCTTGTCGACCACCTCTACGATCCCTTCTAAATAATGGGTGAGATATTCCTGCCCAAGACGTTTAAAAGAGAGGGTGCCACCGACAAACAAGATAAACATGGCGCAGATAACGATCATGGTGACGAAGGCCACCAGCCGTGTGCTTAACTTAAGAGTTGGGGTATACCTCATGAATACCAAATTCCTTTTTTATTCATCATATACCTTATTGAAATATTTATACTTGATAAGAGTTCATCAAACAATCGGATTAGTCTGATAGTGAGAGGCTGGAGCATAAAGAAAATCACACTCATTGATAAGTTTTATTGTTACGCCTAACCTTGCCAAGATAAGCCTGTGAGATCATTAGATTGCGACAATAAAAAAGGCCGCGATATTCGCGGCCTTTTCGATTCAAGCATAAGCAGAATTTAGAACGGGATATCGTCGTCAAAATCCATTGGTGGCTCATTGTACTGCTGCTGTGATTGCTGCGGAGCCTGTTGTTGTGGTTGCTGTTGCTGAGGCGCATTGTACTGCTGCTGAGCTGGCTGTTGAGGCTGACCCCATCCACCTTGTTGCTGCTGTTGACCGCCCATAGGTGCGCCGCCACCTTGAGCACGACCGCCAAGCATTTGCATCACACCATTGAAGCCTTGAACAACGACTTCAGTTGAGTAGCGATCTTGACCACTTTGATCTTGCCATTTGCGAGTTTGCAGTTGCCCTTCAATGTAGACTTGAGAGCCTTTACGCAAGTACTCACCTGCTACTTCCGCAAGTTTGCCGAACAACACAACACGGTGCCATTCCGTTTTTTCGCGCTGTTCGCCAGTCGCTTTATCACGCCATGAATCAGAAGTCGCAATAGTAATGTTTGCTACTGCACCGCCATTCGGCATGTAACGAATTTCAGGGTCGTTACCTAGATTCCCCACCAAAATAACTTTGTTAATTCCACGGCTGGCCATGATGTGCTCCGTTTCACTCTGGATATATAAAATTTTAGCGCATTAGAATAGCACGCTTTAATGTTTTGATTAAAGTCTAATACCATTGTGATCTATTGAGTCACCCTCTAGAACCCAAATCGTATTTCAACTTACGTGTGTAGCATTTTTGATTCGCGTTGCAGACATCGTTTCGTGAAGCTTTGAATTCGAACGCATTTATTCAGTAAAGCGATGGTTATGGCCTCTCTTTAATGCCAGTTTATGGCTTCTATTGAACCCAGGGAGATTGGAACACGTGAGAAAGTCGGCTTACGCAAGAAAGCTATTTCTGATCAGTATGGAAGATAATGCGCAAAAAAAAGTGGCGGCACTCGAAAAGTACATTGATATGAGCATCCCGGTGATTTCAACCGAAGCACTCATGGAAGCCAAGCCACAACACCGTAATAAAATTCTACTGATAGACTTCAGTGAACATAAATCACTTGTTCAATCGATCAAAAACTTGCCTCTTGTATGGAAAAACTTTGAAACCGTTGTCTTCAACGTGCCTAAAAGACTAACCACGGATGAACTTCTTTCATTTGGTCAATTAAAAGGTGTGTTTTATTCTGAAGATACGCTAGAGCAAATTGGAGAAGGGTTAAAAGGCATTGTTAACGGTCAAAACTGGCTGCCGCGTAATGTAACCAGTCAACTTTTACACTATTACCGCAATGTCATTAATACTCATACTGCACCAGCTACGGTAGACCTAACCATTCGTGAGCTACAAGTACTGCGTTGCCTACAAGCTGGCGCCTCGAACAGTCAGATGGCCGAAGAGTTATTCGTCAGTGAATTCACCATCAAATCGCACTTGTATCAGATATTCAAAAAGCTATCCGTAAAGAACCGAGTACAGGCAATCGCCTGGGCAGACCAAAACTTAATGTCGTGATGCAATGTGAGCGGCTCTGATAACTGAAATGACGAGTCGCTCATCTTTTTTCCGCACCGAGTCTCACATTTTTTCCTACTTTATTCATGATTCATTGATACCTCTCGTGTTAAAGTTATGCGCAGATTCTTGATAAAAACGAGATAGGATATTCCCCCAATGATAAAAAAATGTCTGTTCCCTGCTGCAGGCTATGGCACACGCTTCCTACCGGCAACGAAATCTATGCCAAAAGAGATGATGCCAGTCGTGAACAAACCGCTTATTGAATACGGTGTCGAAGAAGCAATCCAAGCTGGTATGAACGGCATGTGTATTGTGACAGGTCGTGGCAAGCACTCGATCATGGACCACTTTGATAAGAACTACGAACTGGAACATCAGATTAGCGGTACCAACAAAGAAGAGCTGTTGGTAGATATCCGTGAAATCATTGAATCTGCAAACTTCACTTATATACGTCAACGCGAAATGAAAGGCTTGGGCCACGCGATTCTAACTGGACGAGAATTGGTAGGCGATGAGCCATTTGCTGTTGTTCTTGCTGATGACCTTTGTGTGAACGAGCAAGAGGGCGTACTGGCTCAGATGGTGGCACTATTTAAACAGTTCCGCTGTTCTATCGTTGCAGTGCAAGAAGTACCAGCCGAAGAAACGCACAAATACGGCGTTATCTCTGGTGAAATGATCAAAGACGACATCTACCGCGTAGACGACATGGTAGAAAAACCAGAGAAAGGCACGGCACCTAGCAACCTTGCGATCATTGGTCGCTACATCCTGACTCCCGATATTTTTGAACTGATCGAAAACACCGAACCAGGTAAAGGTGGTGAAATTCAAATCACTGACGCGCTGCTAAAACAAGCAAAAGCGGGCTGTGTATTGGCTTACAAATTCAAGGGCAAACGCTTTGACTGTGGTAGCGTTGAAGGTTACATCGAAGCAACTAACTATTGTTTTGAAAACCTGTATCTAAAAGATGAAAAAACCTCTGAGCTAGGTAAGCACGCAACACAAAAAGCAGTATAAAGCATCGTTATAGTACGAAATTACTGTATCGAAAGCCCAGCACAACGCTGGGCTTTTTACTTTACTGTTTTTTTATCCAGTAATTTTCTTTGCACATTTCTCACACTATGTAATACTTGCCCCACTTGGTTATACATAGAGCAAAAACGATGGATAAAATAGAAGTTCGCGGTGCCCGAACCCATAACCTTAAAGACATTAATCTTACAATCCCTCGCGATAAACTGATTGTCATTACTGGACTAAGTGGCTCCGGTAAATCTTCTCTCGCTTTCGATACATTGTATGCAGAAGGCCAACGACGCTACGTAGAGTCTCTCTCTGCCTACGCTCGTCAGTTTTTGTCTCTGATGGAAAAACCCGATGTCGACCACATTGAAGGGTTATCACCTGCGATTTCTATTGAACAGAAATCTACTTCTCATAACCCGCGTTCAACCGTCGGTACAATTACCGAAGTCTACGACTACTTACGTCTATTGTATGCTCGTGTGGGCGAACCCCGCTGTCCAACGCACCATGCCCCTCTTGCTGCGCAAACCATCAGCCAAATGGTGGACAAAGTCCTAGAGATGCCGGAAGGCAGCAAAATGATGCTATTGGCGCCTATTGTCAAAGAACGTAAAGGTGAGCATGTTAAAACGCTTGAGAACTTAGCGGCTCAAGGCTTTATTCGTGCGCGTATTGATGGAGAAACTTGCGATCTTTCCGATCCTCCAATCCTTGAACTACATAAAAAGCACACCATTGAAGTTGTGGTAGACCGCTTTAAAGTTCGTCCAGACTTACAACAGCGCTTGGCCGAATCTTTCGAGACAACACTCGAATTATCAGGCGGAATTGCAGTTGTCGCGCCAATGGATGGCGACGGTGAAGAGATTATTTTCTCCGCCAACTTCGCTTGTCCACAATGTGGTTACAGCATGCAAGAGTTAGAGCCGCGACTTTTCTCATTCAACAACCCTGCTGGTGCATGTGGCACTTGTGATGGTTTGGGTGTGCAGCAATACTTCGATCCAAGCCGAGTCATTCAAGATGATTCATTAAGCTTGGCACAAGGTGCGATTCGCGGTTGGGATCAAAAGAACTACTACTACTTCCAAATGCTCACCTCATTGGCCGATCATTATGGTTTTGACCTCCATGCCCCTTTTAATTCTCTGCCAAAGAAAACGCAAGATGTCATTCTAAAGGGCTCAGGTCGTACTGAGATTGAGTTTAAATACATCAACGATCGTGGCGATATTCGCGTTAAACGCCATCCATTCGAAGGTATTCTGAATACCCTAGAACGTCGCTATCGTGATACAGAATCCAACTCTGTCCGTGAAGAGCTTGCAAAATACATCTCCACTAAATCTTGTTCAAGCTGTGGCGGTACTCGTCTACGCCTTGAAGCACGTAACGTGTTTATTGCTGATACGACACTACCTGAGATTGTTGAACTCAGCATTGCTGATGCATTGGAATTCTTCCATTCCTTGAAACTGGAAGGTCAACGCGCCCAAATCGCTGAAAAAGTGATGAAGGAAATCAACGACCGCCTGCAATTCTTAGTTAACGTCGGTTTGAACTACCTAAACTTATCACGCAGTGCAGAAACCTTATCAGGCGGTGAAGCTCAACGTATTCGTTTAGCAAGCCAAATTGGTGCAGGTCTTGTTGGTGTCATGTACGTCTTAGATGAACCGTCGATTGGCCTCCACCAGCGTGATAACGAACGACTCCTAAAAACACTGACTCATTTGCGCGATTTAGGTAATACCGTACTTGTGGTAGAACACGATGAAGATGCGATTCGCTGTGCAGATCATGTCATAGATATTGGTCCTGGTGCTGGCGTACATGGTGGTAATGTTGTTGCGGAAGGCACCATGGAAGAGATAGTCGCGAATCCGAATTCTCTGACAGGTCAGTACTTAAGTGGTGTTAAAGAAATCGCAGTACCGAAAGATCGCACGCCGCGAGATCCGAAAAAAACGGTTGAGCTATTAGGCGCTACAGGTAATAACCTTAAAAACGTTAATCTTTCAATTCCTGTTGGGTTATTCAGCTGTATTACAGGAGTATCTGGCTCAGGTAAATCAACGCTGATTAATGATACTTTCTTTAAAATTGCGCATACCCAACTTAACGGAGCGACAACGGCTCAGCCTTCACCTTATAAATCGATTAAAGGTCTAGAGCACTTCGATAAAGTCATCGATATCGATCAAAGCCCAATTGGCCGTACACCTCGCTCTAACCCTGCAACCTATACGGGGATCTTTACACCAATCCGTGAACTGTTTGCAGGCACACAGGAGTCGCGTTCTCGCGGTTACAAACCGGGCCGTTTTAGTTTTAACGTACGCGGTGGTCGTTGTGAGGCCTGTCAGGGTGACGGTGTTATCAAAGTAGAAATGCATTTCCTACCAGATGTTTATGTGCCATGTGATGTGTGTAAAGGTAAACGCTACAACCGTGAAACGCTCGAAGTACGTTACAAAGGTAAAACTATTGATGAAGTGCTAGAAATGACGGTCGAAGATGCACGCACCTTCTTCGATCCAGTTCCTGCCATCGCTCGCAAACTACAAACACTGATGGATGTCGGTTTGTCGTACATACGATTGGGTCAAGCGGCAACAACACTCTCCGGTGGTGAAGCACAGCGTGTGAAACTGGCGCGAGAGCTATCCAAACGTGATACAGGAAAAACCTTGTACATTTTGGATGAACCAACAACCGGCCTTCACTTCCATGATATCCAGCAGTTGCTCACTGTACTGCACAGACTTCGCGACCACGGAAATACTGTCGTGGTGATCGAGCATAACCTGGACGTCATTAAGACTGCGGACTGGATTATCGATCTTGGTCCTGAAGGGGGTCAGGGTGGCGGCGAGATAATCGCTCAAGGCACTCCGGAAGATGTGTCGCAAATCGAGGGTTCGCACACAGCTCACTTCCTCAAGCCTATGTTGAAGTAGAAAAAACAGGTAAAGTATCGAGACCAGCAAGTGCTGGTCTTTTTTCATTCAAAACAACGCAATAACTATGGCTACTATACATGTAAGTGGAACAAAGCTTTCTCCCGAAAAAGTACAGGTTCCCCTCAATCGCAAGTTTCTCATTGCCTTGGCAACACTATTTGTGTTGGCAATGCACTTTTTCATGCCCAACCCCGGCGGTTCGGGGCTTTCGCTTTCGTTCAATGCGACAACTTGGATTGCTTTTAGCTTTGCATTAGGCATTGGGTGTTACCAACTTGCGAATAATCGAGTACTACGTTACTCAAAACTAACCATCGGCTTGTTCATTAGTGCTCTTATCATGACGGTGCCCATTCTGTACCCAAATGCGAATAGCAGTTTGGCTGCCAATAAGCTCATTGGCCTGTGGTGTGGTGTCCTGTTCTTTATTGTCTTACAACAATTTCATTTCAGTAATAAACATCGCCAACGCCTATTATGGTTCATTGTCCTTGCGGTTGTTATCGAAGCCATTTTTGGTTTGACACAATATCTGTATCTCAAACCAGGCAATCCGTTTGGTTACGACACGGTGGCCAATCGTCCTTATGGTATTTTCCAACAGCCCAATGTAATGGCCAGCTTTCTTGCGACAGGGTTGGTGATTGCCAGCTATTTACTTGCACGTCAGCCCTACAAATACGATCGTAAGTTAAGCGATGTTTACCTTCTCTATGCCGTACCAGTTTTAACTTTACCACTAATTGTGGCGTTGGCTTCACGCACTGGTTGGTTAGCCTCGGTCATCGCCGTGTTGTTGGTCATTCCATACATGTACCGCTTTGCAACCAAAGGGCGCTTTATCCGCTGGGTTGTGTCACTTGTAAGTGGGCTCTTACTCTCAGTCGTTGTCATGCATCTTGCCTTTCCTGATGGAGGTGGGTTAGCCGCAGAAAAAGTAAATATGGAGTCTCCTCGAGCGTATACTTTTCCGCAAACATTAGACATGGTGATTGAAAAGCCTTTTACTGGTTATGGATATGGTAAGTTTGAATCTGAGTACATGCTGTATACGGCTCGTCAACATGCCCTAAATGAGAATTACCCAGCTGGTTTGCCAGCCATGGATCATCCGCATAACGAGCTGCTTTACTGGGGAGTAGAAGGTGGCTTGCTGCCAATACTCGGCATCTTCTTAGCGATGGCACTGGTACTGTATCGAATCTATCAAGCCAAACGCGGAACTCGTCTTGCGTTGCTGGCCTTGTTTATACCTATCGTATTGCACTCGCAACTGGAATACCCTTTCTACCACTCTCTCGTGCATTGGTTGATCTTCGTTATCCTGCTGTACTGGGTCGATCAGCGCGTCTCTCGTTATCGACAAGTCGGCTTTAGTAATGTAACCAAAAGCTTGCTGCGTGTTTTTAGTTTGGTACTTCCCGTTGCGTTTACGTTTTACATGGTAAGCGCATTGCATACGAACTATGTATTGACGAAGTTTGAGACCACTAGGCCAACTAATCCTGATATTCTGAATCAAGTCAGTAACCCTGTGGTTTGGAAAGACAGATTTGATTGGGATGTTTATAGCACGTTTTTAAACATTGGGCTGTACCAACAAGACGCAACCTTGATTCAGCCTTATATCGATTGGTCGCTAAAAATCATCAAAGATAAGCCTCGCCCTGCATTTTATAATAATTTGATTTTGGCCTACCAAGGCTTAGATGACTCAAGTAAAGCGGAGCAAATTAGAGCTGAAGCGCAGTTTTTGTTCCCGAAGATTGATTTCAGTGACGTCAATTACCAACCACCTTCTCAAGCAATCTCTGCCTCACCAGCCCCCACTTCAGGTGAAGAGTAATAAGTACAAAAAAGCGAAGGGATGACCTTCGCTTTTCTTCATCTCATTGCTGTATGATTTTATTCAGTGAGTGACTCTTCTAACGCTTTTAAGCACAGCGCAACGTTTTCAGATCGAGCGCCGTAACCCATTAAGCCAATACGCCACGCTTTACCAGCTAATGCCCCAAGGCCTGCACCAATTTCTAGGTTATAGGTTTCTAGCAAGTGAGCACGAACTTTTGCTTCATCAATTCCTTCAGGCACGTAAATCGCATTTAATTGTGGCAACCGATGGGCTTCGTCCACAACAAATTCAAAGCCTAACTTTTGTAAGCCATTTTTGAGTTTTTCATGCATCAGTTGGTGACGAGCCCAAGCGTTTTCTAATCCTTCATTTTTCAGTATCAATAAAGCTTCATGAAGCGCATACAAGCTATTAACTGGCGCCGTATGATGATAACTACGCTTGCCTTCTCCACTCCAATACCCCAAAACTAAACTCTGATCGAGGAACCAACTCTGTACTGGTGTTGTTCTTGCTTGAATCTTTTCAATCGCGGCAGGAGAAAACGTCACTGGTGAGAGCCCAGGTACACATGACAAACATTTTTGACTACCAGAGTAAACCGCATCCAGTTGCCATTCATCCACTTTTAACGGCACACCACCAAGCGATGTCACCGCATCAACAATAGATAATGCATTATGCTGTTTCGCCAGCTTACCCAATGCTTGAGCATCACTGACTGCACCAGTTGAGGTTTCCGCATGCACAAAAGCAAGAACTTTTGTATCTGGGTGCTGTTCGAATGCTTGCTCGACTTTATCAATGGAAACAGGCGTCCCCCATTCATCATCGACGATAACAACTTCACCACCAGCACGGACGACATTTTCGCGCATGCGTTCACCAAATACACCATTACGGCAGACGATCACTTTATCGCCTTTCTCGATCAAGTTTACAAAGCAGGTTTCCATCCCTGCACTACCTGGCGCTGAAACCGCAATAGTGAACTCATTGTCAGTTTGAAAGACATACTTCAATAGCTGCTTGAGCTCATCCATCATACCGATAAACAGAGGATCAAGGTGACCTACAGTAGGACGGCTTAGTGCTTGTAACACTTGAGGATAAATATCAGAAGGACCAGGTCCCATTAAAATACGGTGAGGTGGAATAAAGCTTTGGATCGACATGTCAGCTCCTTGATTATCTTTTATCCTGAGCATTCTAAAAGTTCTATTCAATAACATGGCTCAGGTGTAGGGTTCTTCACCCTAATAGATTTTTCCTCTATCAGCAATTAGCCGTAAGTATGGAGGTCAAACCAGTGTCACAAAATCGTTAATAAAAAACACTATAAAGGTTGAAATATTGATTGACATTAAGGCCTCAAAACCGTTCAATGTTTGAGCTTTATGTAGAAGAGGAGCGCTACCCAGGTAGATGATTTGTGGAACCGCAATTCCAACACCAATCATTGAGGGGGAGTAGTGCCGAGGTAAGTCAAAGTTGCAGGATTTGACTTGTCGGTTGAATTGGGCTGAATCCCATCAACTGTCATCAGCGCAGTCTGATGAAGGGCTTCTGAGGGTAAATTTTTCAAATAGCATTCTAAATACCTCTCTTTTTGCTCTGTTCCTTTTCTCACTAAACATTGGATGTACAATTTTTTAGGAAGTCGTGGGAGAACGCAGTGAGCGCATTTAACGTAGCTAAATTCGGTGGAACCAGTGTTGCCAACTTTGAGGCAATGAGTCGTTGCGCCACCATTATCGAAAACAATCCAAATACTCGCCTGGTCGTGAGCAGCGCTTGCTCTGGCGTCACCAACCTATTGGTAGAACTCGCCAACGGCGTTCAGGATCAAACGCACCGTACTGAGCTGCTGCAAAATCTGGCCAACATTCATGACGCCATTTTAACTCAGCTCGAAGACAGCACGAAAACTGCTGCCGAGGTGTATGGCATATTAGATACCGTAACCAGCCTGGCCGAGGCTGCATCTATCCAAGCTAGTGCGAAGTTAACCGATCATTTAGTCGCATGTGGTGAACTCATGTCGACGCACATTCTAACTCAGTTAATGTGTGAGCGAGGCATTCAAGCAGTGCGCTTTGATATCCGCGATGTGCTGCGTACTGATGACAACTTTGGTCGCGCGGAGCCAAACATTGAAGCAATTTCGACGCTTGCGCAAGATAAACTCGTACCACTTTGCCAACAATCCGTTGTTGTTACTCAAGGCTTCATAGGATCTGACGAAGCCGGTAATACAACAACATTAGGTCGAGGGGGCAGCGATTACAGCGCCGCCTTAATTGCTGAGAGCGTTAAAGCGGCAGGGCTAGAAATCTGGACTGATGTTCCGGGAATCTACACAACAGACCCGCGAATTGCACCAAAAGCCTCACCAATTCCCGAGATCAGCTTTAGTGAAGCTTCAGAAATGGCTAACTTTGGCGCTAAAATCCTTCACCCTTCTACGCTAGTACCTGCATTGCGCCACGACATTCCGGTATTTGTAGGGTCATCGAAAGAGCCAGAAAAAGGGGGAACTTGGATTCGCCACCAAGTCGAAAGCTCACCGTTATTCCGTGCGCTAGCTTTGCGTTGTAACCAAACCATGGTAACGCTACGCAGCGCCAATATGTTCCACGCATACGGTTTTTTAGCAAAGGTCTTTGAGATCCTTGCAAAGCATAAGATCTCTGTCGATTTGATCACGACATCTGAAATCAGTGTATCGTTAACACTTGATCAAACTGATACCTCTGGCGGAGCACCACAGCTGCCGCAAGCTGCACGAGAAGAGTTAGAAGAGTTATGTAAGGTAGAAGTTGAACATGACCTATGCCTCGTTGCTCTCATTGGAAACAACATGAGTGAGAGTAAAGGCTACGCGAAACAGGTTTTTGGCACGCTAGAAGATTTTAACCTACGCATGATTTGTTATGGCGCTAGCCCTCACAACTTATGCTTCTTGCTCCATGAATCGGTATCGAAACAAGCCATACAAAAACTCCACACTGAGTTGTTTGAGAAGTAAGTTCAACTCAATAAAACAAAGGGCTGCGTATTTGCAGCCCTTTGTCGTTTCATTAGTTGTTACATTTGGACGAGGTAAACATCAATTTAACCGTTAATGTTTGGCCCTAACCATTTTTCAGCCTCGATCCTATCCCACCCCTTACGATCGGCGTAACTCTCTAGCTGATCTTCTTGGATCTGTGCGATCGCAAAGTAACGTGAGTCAGGATGAGAGAAATACCAACCAGAGACTGACGCGCCCGGATACATTGCATAGCTGGAGGTTAGAGTCATACCAATGTTCTCTTCCACATTAAGTAACTCCCAAAGCGGTCCTTTTTCAGTATGTTCAGGACACGCGGGATAACCCGGCGCAGGGCGAATACCTTGGTATTTTTCACGAATGAGATCATCGTTAGATAAATCTTCATCAGCTGCATAACCCCAAATTTCTTTACGGACACGCTCATGCAAATACTCAGCAAACGCTTCGGCTAGGCGATCCGCCACCGCTTGAATCATAATTGCGTTGTAATCATCTCCCTGTGCTTTGTATTCATCAGCAAGCTCTCGTTCACCAATACCACCAGTGACAGCAAATGCCCCTATCCAATCATGTTTACCCGACTCTTTAGGTGCGATGTAGTCGGATAAACAATAGTTGAATCCTTTTGGTTTCTCGGTCTGTTGTCGCAAGTTACGTAATACTTTCACAACGTCGGTACGAGTTTCATCAGCATAAACTTCAATGTCGTCCCCCACGCTCGCAGCAGGGAATAAGCCACACATTCCACGCGCTTTTAACAGGCCTTCTCGCTCAACTCGATCAAGTAACTCGTTGGCATCTTCGAATAAACGTTTTGCTTCTTCACCAACTTCTTCATGTTGGAAAATTGTTGGATACTTACCCACAAGTGACCAAGTCATAAAGAATGGTGTCCAATCGATGTATTGACGTAATATAGCCACATCAAAATCATCGAAGATATGAATGCCAGGCTTAACAGGCACTGGAGGGGTGTAAGCTTCCCAATCGATAGCAACTTTATTCGCTCGAGCCGCTTCTAATGTCACTGGTTTGGTTCTCGGTTTCTTTCGATTATGTTGATCACGTACTCGTTCGTAATCAGCTTCAAGTTTTTCAACAAACTCAGGGCGACGTTCATCTGACAGAAGAGAAGTACATACGCCCACTGCACGTGAGGCGTTGTTCACGTAAACCACTGGATGCTTGTAATTTTGCTCAATCTTAACTGCTGTATGGGCTTTTGACGTTGTTGCGCCACCGATGAGAAGAGGTAAGTTAAAGTCGAGACGCTCCATCTCTTTTGCAACATGCACCATTTCGTCTAATGAAGGCGTGATCAACCCTGATAAACCAATAATATCGACGTTTTCTTCTTGCGCTACTTTTAAGATCTTTTCGCAAGGAACCATGACACCAAGATCGATAATTTCGTAGTTATTGCACTGCAATACAACGCCAACGATATTTTTCCCGATATCATGTACATCACCTTTGACCGTCGCTAGCAAAATCTTACCGTTTGTTTGTCCCACCTGCTTTTCTGCATTGATGTAGGGCTCCAGATGCGCGACTGCTTGCTTCATCACTCGTGCAGATTTTACGACCTGAGGAAGGAACATTTTACCTTCACCAAACAAGTCTCCGACGACGTTCATCCCATCCATTAATGGGCCTTCAATCACCTCTAATGGCTTTGAAGCGTTGACACGAGCCTCTTCGGTATCATCAACGATGAACTCAGTTATTCCTTTCACTAACGCGTGCTCTAAGCGCTTTTCAACAGGCCAAGTTCTCCACTCAAGTGCAGAGGCATCCTCCTCTTTACCTACCCCTTTGCCTGCATATTCCGCCGCGATATCTAACAATCTCTCAGTGGCGTCATCACGACGGTTAAGAACGACATCTTCCACAGCCTCACGCAATTTTTCAGGCACGTTATCGTAGATTTCTAACTGACCCGCATTCACAATCCCCATATCCATACCATTTTTAAAACAGTGGTAGAGGAACACCGCGTGAATCGCTTCACGTACATAGTTATTGCCACGGAAAGAGAATGAGACGTTAGAAACACCACCCGAGATCATCGCATGTGGTAAATCACGTTTGATATCGCCAACGGCTTCAATGAAATCCACCGCGTAGTTATTATGCTCCTCGATCCCCGTAGCAATGGCAAAAATGTTTGGGTCAAAAATGATGTCTTCTGGTGGAAAGCCCACTTCATCAACAAGAATTCGGTAAGCGTTGGTACAAATTTCTACTTTGCGCTCACGTGTATCTGCTTGCCCAATCTCATCAAACGCCATCACAATCACAGCCGCACCGTAACGGCGGATCAACTTAGCTTGTTCAACGAATTTCTCTTTGCCTTCTTTGAGAGAGATCGAGTTAACAATGCCTTTGCCTTGGATGCACTTAAGACCGGCTTCAATAACCTCCCACTTGGAAGAGTCAACCATGATTGGTACTTTTGAGATTTCAGGTTCTGACGCACAAAGGTTTAAAAAGCGAACCATACAAGCTTGTGCATCCAACATGCCTTCATCCATGTTGATATCGATAATTTGAGCGCCATTTTCAACTTGTTGACGAGCCACATCGAGCGCTTCATCGTACAGCTCTTCTTTAATTAAGCGCTTAAAACGCGCAGAACCGGTTACATTCGTACGCTCACCGACATTGATAAATAAAGAGTCTTTATCAATAGCGAGTGGCTCTAGGCCAGACAAGCGACAAGCAACGGGAAGTTCAGGTAATTGACGAGGGGCGATATTTTCAACCGCGAGTGCCATTTGGCGAATGTGCTCAGGAGTTGTACCACAACACCCACCAATCAAGTTTAAAAAGCCACTTTGAGCCCACTCTTTAACATGCTTAGACATATCTTCTGGCGACAAATCGTATTCGCCGAATGCATTCGGAAGCCCAGCATTTGGGTGAGCGGAAACAAAAGATTCTGATATACGAGAGAGCTCTTCAACATAAGGACGCAGCTCATCTGGACCAAGTGCACAGTTCAAACCAAACGAAATCGGTTTAACATGACGTAATGAGTTGTAAAACGCTTCTGTGGTTTGACCGGATAATGTCCGACCGGAAGCATCAGTAATAGTCCCCGAGATCATCACAGGTAACTCAATCCCCATCTCTTCAAACACACTTTCAACAGCAAATGAACAAGCCTTAGCGTTAAGCGTATCGAAGATGGTCTCGATAAGAATAAGGTCAGAACCACCTTTAATTAGAGCACGAGTCGATTCAGAGTAAGCCTCAACTAACTCGTCGAAAGAAACATTTCGATATCCGGGGTCATTTACATCAGGAGAAATAGAACAAGTTCGGTTTGTCGGCCCTAAAACCCCTGCGACATAACGCGGTTTATCGGGTGTTTTTGCGGTCCATTCGTCTGCAACTTCACGTGCAAGCTTGGCAGCTGCAAAGTTAATTTCTTCACTTAGGCTTTCCATCTCGTAGTCAGCCATCGCAATGGTTGTTGCGTTAAACGTGTTGGTCTCAAGAATATCTGCACCCGCTTCTAAATATGCAGCGTGAATTTCCTTGATAAGTTGAGGCTGACTTAGAACCAACAGGTCGTTGTTACCTTTTAGATCACAATGCCAATCCGCAAAGCGCGTTCCTCGATAGTCTTGCTCTTCAAGTTTGTACCCTTGAATCATGGTTCCCATACCACCATCAATCAAAAGAATACGTTGCTTCAATTGAGCTTCAATCTGTTGTCTTACGTTACTTCCCACAGTACAGCCTCATTCCTTTAGTTATCTTTCCATCCTATCACACAAACTTCAGGAGTCTAGACGTCTAAACGTAGAATTAATGATTATTTTATATCCTTCTTAACTTGCAAAATAATCACGAAAAAATGTTTGCTATTTAAGCAGCATCAGCCGAGAATTCCATTCATAAAATGTTACAAATAGAGAGCTCTATGTCGGTCTATCATACTTTATGTTTTCTATCCGCAGCTGCGATGCTAATTGCTTTTGTAAACAGCAAGATAGGAAAGATGCAAACCACCATTGCGATTACCGCAGGTTCAATGGTGCTTTCACTTCTAATCTTAATTGCGGGTCAAAACAACTGGTTCCATCTCACCGAAATTGCGACGGAGACGGTCACAAGGATTAACTTCGAAGATTTCTTGCTCAAAGGCATTCTTGGCTTCTTACTATTTGCTGGTGGACTAGGCATCAAACTCCCGAACCTTAAAGATCAAAAGTGGGAGATCACTGTTTTAGCCCTTGGAGCTACACTGTTTTCTACGTTCTTTATTGGATTTACGCTGTATGGGTTTTGTCAGTTAATTGGCATCCAATTTGATTTGGTCTACTGCTTACTATTTGGTGCTCTAATATCGCCAACTGACCCAATCGCTGTATTGGCTATTGTGAAAAAACTCGATGCTCCTAAACGTATCTCCACTCAGATTGAAGGAGAATCGCTCTTCAATGATGGCTTCGGTTTGGTTATCTTCGTCACTCTATTTACGATTGCATTTGGCACTGAGGCACCAACTGTAGGTAGTGTCACCTTACTCTTCATCCAAGAAGCTATCGGTGGTATCACATATGGTTTCGTCCTCGGTTTGCTATTCCACTACTTGATCAGTGCCACCGATGATCACTCAATGGAATTGTTACTTACCATTGGTGTCCCAACAGCAGGTTACGCATTTGCTGAATACATCCATGTATCAGGCCCACTCGCAATGGTTGTATCCGGTATTATGATTGGCAACTGGACACGCTTTATTGGCTTTTCAAAAGAGAGTGAAGATCACCTTGACCATTTTTGGGAGCTTGTTGATGAGTTCTTGAATGGCGTGTTATTCCTACTGATCGGCATGTCGATGCTGCTGTTTGAATTCCACAAAGAAGACTGGATCATGATGGCTATTTCAGTCCCTCTTGTACTAGCAGCTCGCTATTTAAGCGTATTTCTCTCGTACATTGGCTTTAAGCGTTACAGAAAATATAACCCGTGGTCAGTACGTATTTTGACGTGGGGCGGCTTACGCGGGGGCCTTGCATTGGCAATGGCACTTTCCATTCCATCTGGTATTTGGGTGATTCAAGATAAGTTAATCGATGTAAAAGAGATTATTCTTGTAATGACCTACTCCGTCGTTGTTTTCTCTATCCTCATTCAAGGCTCAACAATCACCCCAATGATTGAAAAAGCAAAAGCAGAAGAGAAGAAGATGGAAGAGAATAACCAAGCAATAACCACTCCGGAACATACGGAGCCAGTGGACTCTTAAAGACACGTTACTTAATAGATAAAAAGCAGCTACCTAGCTGCTTTTTTCATAACTAATTTTCAGACTCCCCTTCAAGGACGAATGCTCCTTATTCTTTGATATACCTTCAAATATACTAAGAATCGCTACGCTACACTTTCATAGATACTAACTATTGCCGATAGATAGTATTCATAAACGAGTCTTTTAATTTGCCCATTTTCATCTGTATCACTTCTCTTCCCTTGGCAATATAGGCTCCTCGCAAACATCAAAGTTAAACTTCCACAATACTTAGCAATGAGCGAGTTTGTGTTTTTATGAGAAAGAGACATTTAGGGTGATTGCGTTCAGAACCCAAACGGGTTAGAAACCTCACCGAGATAAAACTGAGCTAGCACCCAGGTAGCAAAGCCTTAACGGAAGTTTAAATCCCTTCCCTCTTGAACTCAGTGAGACTAAACTTGTATTCAAAGTCCTCCTGTTTTCAAATTAGAAACAAGCGACACCTCAAACAATTAAGCTCTGTCATATAACTAGATTTTCTAATATCGAATAAAAGGAGCTTTGGTTAGAGCTTGGTATCGGAATAAGGCTAAGACTAAGGCACAGAGTTACATGCTAGCTCGTTCACGACGATATTAAAACCATGTGAAGAGGGTAGCGTAACTCTAGATGCAAGGTTTCAATATGAAAGTGAGTTTCAGGTAAGTCGGGGGAACCAGAACGAAAAAAGCCTCAGTCTTTCGACTGAGGCTTAATATAAGTGGCGGAGTGGACGGGACTCGAACCCGCGACCCCCGGCGTGACAGGCCGGTATTCTAACCAACTGAACTACC
>NZ_JAWOTB010000008.1:0-91401 GCF_033338655.1 Vibrio sp. Vb1729
ACACTAGCTCAGTTGGTAGAGCGCAACCTTGCCAAGGTTGAGGTCACGAGTTCGAACCTCGTGTGTCGCTCCAAATTATTCAGATATGGCTATGGCGGTATCTCGATGCCAAGTGCATCAACTTAAAACCAGCGAAAGCTGGTTTTTTTGTATCTGAAGACTGATAAATTCACACCATCTCTTTTTCATTACCTGTGAGCTTAGCAACCCCATCTCTGTCACGAGTTTCTGATATTAAGTGTGACCCGATGTTTCGCACCTCAGCCAATTTCAGTTTACAATACGGGCTTCCAAAGGATTTGACGAAGACGCATGAGAAATACCGACGATTACATCATTTTTTATCACTTGATCGAGCAAGGTTCATTCAGTGCTGCCGCGAGACATATGTCACTGACCAAATCGGTCGTCAGTAAACGGATTGCCAAGCTTGAACAAGAGCTTGGTGTACAGCTTCTCTACCGAACAACGCGAACGCTAACGTTGACTGAAGCAGGACGAGCGTTTTTTACTCATGCAAAAGCGGTTTATCAAGCGGTGGCAACGGCGGAAGAATCCATTGTGGGTTTAGGTAAAAACTTATCTGGAAACATTAAAATTTCGGTGCCTACTATCTCTGGTGAATTAATTCTTCCTCAAGTGATTAATGAATTTAATCAGAAATACCCAGACATCAATATCGATATGGATCTAGATAATCGTTTCGTCGATATCGTGAATGAACGTTTTGATTTGGCAATTAGAACGGGTGTGTTGCCAGATTCTAGTCTGATTGCAAGAAAGCTGGTGGATGCAAATTGGATCATTTGCGCGTCACCCCAATACCTAGCTAAACATGGCATACCTAAACAACCTCAAGCCTTGGCTAAACACAATTGTTTAGTCTATTCCTACCAAGAAACCGGAGCGCATGAGTGGGCGTTTAAAGATGGAGACGAGGTATATCAAATCACCGTCGACGGTAACCTCTGTACTAACAATTCTTCTGTATTGAGAAATGTGGCGCTGTTAGGGCAGGGAATCATCTATGTGCCGCGTGTATTGGTTTATGAAGACTTAAAGCAAGGCAGTCTGATTCAGTTATTTAAAGACGAAACAGCCAAATGTTTGGGTATTTATGCGGTGTACCCTTACACTCGTCAGCAACCAGAAAAAATTAAGATCTTTATCGATCATCTATACACAAGCTTTCAAAGTCAAAACCATCGATTTTAAGCCAATAACTCAACACCGATCGTTATGTTGGTGTTGAGCTTATGTTTCCATCTTCATTTCTAAGAGTCCTCTTAAATTTAGGAGCTTACGCTTCTCCTCGTTTTCTTCACTAATATTGATAACAAGATACCCCGCACAACTGTTAACAAATGGTTTTGCTATTGTTTCTTTTAAGAAACGGTCTGTTTCTTACGTTAAATTTCTCAAATGTGAAAGATAAGTAACAGAAAAATAAAGAATTATTTTGTTTGTTGTTTATTGATTACGTATTGTTCGTCCGCCTGACATAGACGCAGAGAAATGGACTGCTTATAGTGGCTCAAACGCCATGCCTGCCGCTAAGCGGTGTTGTGAGCGAAGTACAATAACTAGAGATACGGATATGAAACAAAAGCAGCTGATTGAAGAATTTAAAACCATCGTGGGGGAAGAAAATGTTCTAACCGACGAGGTTAAAACGAAATATTACCGCTCGGGGTTTCGTTCGGGTAGTGGTAATGCGCTTGCTATCGTGTTTCCTAACACTCTTCTAGAACAATGGAAGATTATTAAACAGTGTGTTGAAGCAAACTGCATCATTATCATGCAGGCGGCTAAAACAGGTTTAACAGAGGGCTCAGCTCCGAGTGGTAATGATTATGATCGCGATGTGGTTGTGATCAATATTACCAAAATCAAGAAGATTCACTTATTAGATGGCGGTAAGCAGGCGGTTTGCTTGCCTGGTGCGAGCTTACACTCTTTGGAGAAAGAGCTGAAGGCAGTGAACCGAGCACCGCATTCTATCATCGGCTCTTCATCGCTAGGTGCCACTGTGGTCGGTGGTATCGCCAATAACTCAGGCGGTGCGCTAGTTAAGCGTGGTCCTGCTTATACGGAACTGGCGATCTATGCGCAGGTGGATAAGCAAGGCCAGTTACATTTGGTGAACCACCTTGGTATTGAAGGATTAGGTGAAACGCCAGAAGAAATTCTAACAAACCTGCAAGAAGGGAACTTTGACCCAGCGAAGATCATTCATGATGAGCGAATGGCATCAGACAAAGAATACGATGAACGTGTTCGAGACGTGACTTCTGACATTCCTTCTCGCTTTAATGCCGATGAACGCCGATTATTTGAAGCCAGTGGCTGCGCTGGTAAGTTGGGGGTTTTTGCCGTTCGGGTTGACAGCTACCCAGTACCCGAAAAAGAGCAGGTTTTTTACCTTGGCACCAATGACCCTGCGAAACTAACGAAGTTGCGAAAAGACTTCTTATCTACGTTTGATAACTTGCCTGAGATGGGAGAATACTTGCATCGAGATATCTTCAACATGGCAGAGAAGTACGGCAAGGATGTGTTCTTATCCATCGACTTGTTAGGTACAGATAAGTTGCCAAAAATGTTCGCACTTAAAGCTAAGGTAGAAAATTTCTTAGAGCGCATCCCATTTGTCAGTAAATATCTACCAGACACCATTTTGTACTACGCGAGCAAGTTGTTCCCACAACATTTACCAGAACGAATGCTGGATTTCCGTGACAAGTATGAGCATCACCTGGTATTGAAAATGAGTGATGGTGGTATTGCTGAGGCGCAAAAATACCTCAAAGAAGTTTGGGCTGTTGAAGACGACTGTGATTTCTTCGAGTGTACGCCGGAAGAGGGTAAAAAAGCTTATTTACATCGCTTTGCAGCAGCAGGTGCAGCAATTCGTTACGAGACGATTCACCGAAAAGACGTAGAAGACATCGTTGCACTTGATATTGCTTTGCGACGTAATGATGAAGAGTGGCTAGAAACTTTGCCTGAAGAGGTAAGTAAGAACCTTGTTCAAGCGCTCTATTATGGTCACTTTATGTGTTACGTCTTCCATCAAGATTACATTTTCAAAAAAGGGACTGACACGAAGTTGATGAAAAAGCTGATGCTAGAGCACCTCAATAGCCGTGGTGCCAAATACCCAGCAGAACATAACGTGGGTCACTTGTATGAAGCCGAAAACTCGTTGCAGAGGTTTTACCACGAATTAGACCCAACCAATACCTTTAACCCTGGTATTGGTAAAATGGACAAATATAAGCGCAATTGTAACTGCTGTGCGTAATGTGCTGTCTCACCATGATTAATAATCGTTGTTCATCGTTAAAATGATGAGCATAAGATAAGCCCTGATGACACTTGTGACATCAGGGCTTAGTGTTTTGGGTCTTTTATTGATGACTGGTATCGGCGTTGAAACAGCGACTAAAGAGCACGTACTGCGGCGGCGGCGATGATGCCTGCTGCAATTGCGGGTAGAGGCTTTTTCACGATGAACATGACAACGGCAGTAGAAAACAGTGCTGCTCTAGCACCGTTATCACCCTCTACTGCTAGCGGAGCTAAAAGCGCAACCAATACAGAGCCTGACATCGCAGTAATGAAACGTTGAACCCGTTCGCTAATTGGAATGAATGACATTACATACACTCCGCCCCAGCGGGTTATGAGCGTGACTAGCGCCATAGCGATGATGATAAGCAGTGTGCCACCTAAGGTTGTTTCGATGTTCATGCTTTCTTCTCCTTCCAACAAGCACCCAAGACTCCGCCAGTAATGGCGCCAACCACTACGTGGCTATTCTCTGGCAAATACCAATACGCCAACATAGAAGAGGCTGCTGCTATGGCCCAAATTGCAAAGATTCTTAAGTCTTTCGGCCCGGCTACCACCATAGACAGCAGGAAGCATCCCATAACCATATCGAGCCCGAGGCCCACCGGATCTTTGATTGCGCTACCAAAATAAATGCCGATCCAGGTGCCCACAATCCAAAAAGACCACATCGCTAAGCCGCCACCAACAAGCAAGCCAAAGCCTGGTTCTTTTCTACCAAATGCATTGAGTGCCATTGCCCAGTTGGCGTCTGATGCAACCAGCATTACACCGTAACGTTTTGTTGGTGGGAGTTGTCGTAACCATGGATAAAGTGTGGCTCCCATCAAGAGGTGACGAGCATTAATAGCAAATACAGTAATAAGAACTGGAATGAGAGGGACTTCTGCTCCCCACATTTCTAACGTGGCAAATTGTGAAGCACCGGCGAAGACCAGTGTGCTCATCAACATAGTGGGAAATACATCTAGTCCAGTCTGTACGGCAGCAACACCGAAAGCGAGGCCAAATATGACCACGAACATAGAGAGAGGTAAAAGTTGGGTGAAGCCGTTCCAGACGTCAAGCCGATTAAATTCGTGCAACTCAGTGGAGGAGCGTTGAAGATGTTGAGTATTTTCTGTCATAGAGATACCTAGCTAGCAGGCAAAGGGGCAGTGCCATACGAGTGTGTTTGTTATTCTTTTGTAAACTTCATGTTTAACATCAATTAGAGGGGCTTTCAAACACTAAGTGCTATATAAAAATGAGCCATCCAAGCGGCTTTAAGAAACAGAGTGTAGAGAGTCGCACTTGGTAGTGCTAAAGAAGAGTAAAACAACAGAAATAGTAAGCTCTGTTTAATTGATAGAATCACGAGCTAGTACAAATTAGTAGATAAGAAAGAAAGCGAGCACCAGGCTCGCTTTTTCGCTCTGTTACGAATAACTTAGTAGGTTTATTTTACGTAGACACGAGGGTTCGCGCTTCCCCAAACCGTATATAGTTCAGGGAAGATGACTTCTGCGTGTTTTTCCATCTCAGCAGCTGAAATCGTTTTGCCTTGTTGGGAGCCAAACAAAACAACTTCAGAACCAGGCTCAACATCTTTGATACCTGTAACATCTACCATTGTGGTGTTCATTGAAGCAACGCCCGCAACTTTTGCACGTTGGCCATTGATCAGAACTTCTGCTGTATTCCCCATTTTTCGTGGATAGCCATCAGAGTAACCAACAGGAATGTTCGCCATTAAGCTTTCTTTGCTTGTTGTGTAGCTGCTGTCGTAACCGACTGTGCTATTTTTTGGCAGGTGGTGAACGGATGCCACGCGTGTTTTGAAAGACACGATAGAAGGGTACTCAGGGTTAGTTGGTAAGTCTCCGTATAAAACGCCACCAGGACGAACCATATCAAGCTGGGCCTCAGGAACATTAAGCGCGGTGTAAGAGTTTGCTACGTGCAGTAAAATGTTGTCGCGTTTTAGATTCGCTTCTTTAATCAGCCATGCAGAACTGTCTTTGAATGAAGCTAACTTTTGGCGCACGTCGTCTGCATTGTAGTTAGGGAAATGAGTCATGATACCAACAATATTAACGCCAGCTTGTTGAGCGATTTCTAGCGCTTCTTTCTTGCCCGCTTCTGTCGTCATATCAACACCATTACGTCCCATACCACCGTCGTTAAGAGCAAGGTGAACTTTGAGTTCTTTACCAGCTTTCTCGGCTAGTTTAGACAGTGCTTTAGCTTGCTCTGCTGTGCCTATCAACTCTTCGACATTTAGGTCGATTGCGGCTTCAATCTCGCCAATATCCGCTGAGCGTACACGCATGAGTTGGCCTTTAAAGCCACTGTCGCGAACAGTTTGTGCTTCGGCGTTACTTGCAACGGCAACGCAAGGAATTTGTTGTTCGATAATAGTCGGCATCAGGCCTGCGATACCATTACCGTATGCGTCGGCTTTCATCACGGCGCAGATTTTCGTTTTGCCATCCATGTGCGATTTAAACTGCTCAATATTATCGCGGAACTGACCTAAGTTTATTTCTAGCCAAGCGTTAGCACCTTGAACTTGCTCTGCTTTTGCTGCTGTATTGCTAATTTGCAGAGGAGCAGCAGTAGCTTGCATTACAGGAACCGCGATTGCAGCAGCGATAGTCAGTGATAGTAAGGTTTTATTTAAGCGCATAAAGTCTCCGTACGCGTTTTTTGTATTGGTTATGTTATTGAGTACTTGGGGAAAGTACCTGACGAAGTAAAACGCTCCAAGTGGTGCTTTGGAGCGTTTGTTAAGATAGTGATTTAATATATACCTAAATATACCTCAGTGATGACATTCAATTTAAGCAAATCGGGATTGATTTGATATCTACTAAGGTACCCACTGAGTTTAACTCAGTTTAAAGCGGCTCATTACATCTTTAAGAGAAATGGATAGCTGGCTTAGTTCGCGGCACGCCTGTGCGGTTTGCTCCGAGCCTTGCGAGACCTCTTGAGATGCCAAATGTATGTTTTCAATGCTGCGGTTAAGCTCTTCCGCAACGGAGTCTTGCTGGTTACAAGCCGTGGCGATTTGGGTACCCATGTCTGAGATGTCCGAAATCGAATGCTCAATGTCGCTCATCAGCTGTTTTGATTGAATGCCTTGTTCTGCACATTCTGAGATACTGGTTCTAGAAAGTTCAGTGGCTGATTTTGCGTCTTTTGCAAGTGATTGTAGCTGCTCAATGATCGAAGTGATTTCACTCGTTGAATCTTGCGTACGGCCGGCAAGAGTTCGAACTTCGTCTGCAACGACGGCAAAGCCACGACCAGACTCACCAGCACGCGCCGCTTCAATGGCTGCATTAAGTGCAAGTAGGTTGGTTTGATCGGCGATGTCGCGGATAACATCCACGATCACGTTAATTTTATTCGATTGCTGTTCAAGCTCTGCTACGGTATCGCCTGCAGCGCCAATTACGTTTGAAACTTCTTGAATCGCGTCAACCATACCTTGGGTTTCACGAACACCGTGTTGTGTGCGGCGGTTTGCTTCGTTAGCTTGGTTCGCTGAGTCTTCAGTGTTACGAGCAACATCGGCTACGGCCGCTTTCATTTCTGTCATTGCTGTTGCGATGTGCGTAATTTGCAGCTGTTGATCTTTCATACCAGACGCAGAAATATCGGAGATTTGGTTCATCTCTTCGACAGCGCTGCTTAACTGAGTAACTGCAGCAATCACATTATCGATAACTTGGCGTAAGTCGTCTTGCATCTTAGTGGTCGCGTCTGCCAGTTCACCAAGCTCGTCATTGCCGATTGCTTTACGGTCAATGTCACTTGATAGATCACCTGTCGCGATGGCATTTGCTTGCTCAACAACAAGTTTAAGTGGGCCACAAATTAGGCGAGTCAGCACGTATGTCATGCCTACCATGATCAGTAGAATAATCACGTTACTTGCAATTGAAGAATTACTCAATCCATTTACAGAGGACAGGATATGAGTTTTGTTGCTATCCATAGCTTCTTTAAGGAGACGGATTAGTTCGCCTAACTCTGAGTCAACCGCTTCGAAAGCAGACAAAGAGTTCGCCAAAATAGGGTGGGCCTTGCTTTTGTCGTTAGCTAGCATCGCTTCATTGTACTGGTCCATAGTATCCAAGTACTTTTTCCACTGACGCATAAGACGCTGGTAAGTTTGCTGCTCTTCGCCAGGCCAGATAGTTTCACCGTAAGCGTTGAGCTCTCTAGTGATCTTTTCGCGTTCTCTAATATTGTTAGAAATTTTAGTTTTGACTTGGTCTGCGTCTTCATAAGTGTACGCAGCAAATTGAGCTCGGCGCCAGCGAGACAAATGATCTCGAATCGAATCGACCCTTTCCATTGCAGGAAGCGTATCATCGGTATAGTTTAAAAGCTCAGATTTGATGCTTTTGAGCTCTGTAGATAAAAACACGCCAAATGCAATGTTGACGATGGCAATGAGTAAAAACGATAGCGATATCTTTTTCGCTATAGAAAGATTCTTGATAGACATTAGTGATATACCTTGTTTTTCTTATGTTGTGTCGCCAAAGTAAACCACATCCTTATATGTGATATATGTCCATTAAATTACTGCAACTCGTGTAACGTACCATTATTTATTGATATTTTCGATAATGAATTGAGCTTTGTTTGAAAATAAAAAAAGTCAATGATTTTATAAAGGTACGACCACATTCGATATAAAGTTATCAGTAACAAAATATGATGTTCTGTACGCAATCGTGCCAAGAGTAGGGAATTAAATTGTTACAGATGTTACAGCGGTGAAA
Organism: Vibrio sp. Vb1729; assembly: GCF_033338655.1. NCBI lineage: Bacteria > Pseudomonadati > Pseudomonadota > Gammaproteobacteria > Vibrionales > Vibrionaceae > Vibrio > Vibrio sp. Vb1729. The sequence continues at coordinate 8,136 of NZ_JAWOTB010000008.1, forward strand.
AGATCAGCGTTCATAACGTGATAGTCGCGTGTTTACCTCGAAGCAGTTACGGACACTAGTATGCGTATGACTTCAGGGCTAATGAAAGGGAACGGGTGCTTATTGGTCTAATTGAATGCCAAATGTACTAGTCAGATCGCTTTTTAAGCACTTAAATAAAAAAGATAAAATTTATTGTTGACCAGATAAATTAATCCGTTAAAGTACGCCTCGTTCTCACGGCAAAGGTCGATGAGACAGATGGTGTCTAACCCATCGCATGATTGCGTTGCCCTGGTGGTGGAATTGGTAGACACAAGGGATTTAAAATCCCTCGGCGTTCGCGCTGTGCCGGTTCAAGTCCGGCCCGGGGCACCATCAAAATCTTTGGTGACAGAGATACAATATCAGAAAGGCGCCTTGGCAGAGTGGCTATGCAGCGGATTGCAAATCCGTGGACCTCGGTTCGACTCCGGGAGGCGCCTCCACTATTTCGAAAGCCAGTCTTAAATGACTGGCTTTTTTCGTTTTTAATCCGCCTTTTCGTAACCCTTCGCGCTTTCCTAAAGTCTCCCATGTTTTGATCACCATTCAATATTTTTAACGCGCTAATTATTGATTTTATAAATGTTAGACAACTCAATAATTGTATAGTGTGATTGGTGATAGTTTCTCTTCGATTGTAATCCGAACTTTTTGTATTACAGGCAGCAACCTAGCTAGCGTCATAGTTAGTATCGCTTGGTGCGTATATGCAGAAAGGAGGATTCTAGTCCTTAACGTGAGAGAAAAATAATGAAAACATTCAACCTTAAACCTACACTTTTACCCTTAACTTTGCTGCTCAGTTCGCCTGTAATGGCGGCACAAAATGGCACCATGATGCAGTATTTCCATTGGTATGTGCCAAATGACGGTGCACTCTGGACACAAGTTGAAAACAACGCGTCGGCACTATCTGACAACGGCTTTACTGCGTTATGGTTGCCGCCCGCCTATAAAGGTGCTGGTGGTAGCAACGACGTCGGTTATGGCGTTTATGATATGTACGATTTGGGAGAGTTTGATCAAAAAGGTTCGGTGCGCACCAAGTATGGCACCAAAGATCAGTACCTAAGCGCCATCAATGCTGCCCATAAAAACAATATCCAGATTTATGGCGATGTGGTGTTCAACCATCGCGGTGGTGCGGATGGAAAGTCTTGGGTTGATACCAAGCGCGTAGATTGGAACAACCGAAATATTGAACTTGGTGATAAATGGATTGAAGCGTGGGTAGAGTTTGATTTCCCTGGGCGCAACGACAAGTACTCAAACTTTCATTGGACGTGGTACCACTTTGATGGCGTGGATTGGGACGATGCTGGCGAAGAAAAAGCTATCTTCAAATTCAAAGGCGAGGGTAAGGCATGGGATTGGGAAGTGAGCTCGGAAAAAGGCAACTACGATTACCTTATGTACGCTGACCTAGACATGGATCACCCTGAAGTGAAGCAAGAGCTGAAAGACTGGGGTGAGTGGTATATCAACATGACTGGTGTTGATGGGTTTAGAATGGACGCGGTGAAGCACATCAAATATCAATACCTGCAAGAATGGATTGATCACCTACGTTGGAAAACAGGGAAAGAACTTTTCACGGTCGGAGAGTACTGGAACTACGATGTGAATCAGCTGCATAACTTTATCACCAAAACTTCTGGCAGCATGTCTCTATTCGACGCACCGTTACATATGAACTTCTACAATGCGTCTAAATCGGGTGGTAGCTACGATATGCGTCAAATCATGGATGGTACGCTGATGAAGGACAATCCAGTCAAAGCGGTAACCTTAGTAGAAAACCATGATACTCAACCTTTGCAGGCTTTGGAGTCGACGGTTGATTGGTGGTTTAAGCCGCTCGCTTACGCATTTATCTTATTGCGTGAAGAAGGTTATCCATCCGTGTTTTATGCAGATTACTACGGCGCGCAGTACAGTGATAAAGGGCATGACATCAATATGGTCAAAGTGCCTTACATTAAAGAGCTAGTAACACTGCGTAAAGATTATGCGTATGGCAAACAACATTCTTATCTCGACCACTGGGACGTAATTGGTTGGACTCGAGAAGGTGATGCAAATCATCCACATTCAATGGCCGTGATCATGAGTGATGGACCTGGCGGTTCGAAGTGGATGTATACGGGTAAACCAAGTGCTCGCTACGTAGACAAGTTGGGTATCCGAACTGAAGAAGTTTGGACTGATGCGAATGGTTGGGCCGAGTTCCCAGTAAACGGCGGATCTGTCTCGGTTTGGGTTGGCGTTGAATAATCCATTCCTGTGATTTTGATACAGAGTAGGCAATTCTTAATAAAACTTTTCAATGAATCAATGTGTTATTTGATATTCATTCGACAAATGAGTAACTTATATTTGAGCATAATCTAGAGGAAGATAAAGAATGGAATCTATTGCTGATGTATTGGTTGTGGCTATTGTGTTCGGTGCCATATTTGGGGGCGGGATAATAAAGTTAATCTTGAACCATCGTAAAGAAGTAAGAGCGTTGGAGATATCTGAACGTAATACGATGAGCCGAGAAGAACAAGATAACCTTAACAAGCAAATTGGTGACTTGAAGCGACGTGTTGAAGTGTTAGAGCGAATTGTCACAGATAACAAATATCAACTTGAAAAAGAAATTGCCTCTCTGTAGATCACCACTTAATCGTAAAGCCGGCGAAGTCCGGCTTTTTCGTGTCTATACTTCATACCTTTCGGATGTTTAACTCAGCGTTCATCAAAAAAGTCTTTGTCGCGAATGTATTTACTCATAAAGTGATAAGAGAACGGTCGCATTAACCAACTAAATAAGGAGCGCCCAAGCCGTATGAGCGTTGGGGTGTTCTCGTATATTCTCCCGTTATATAACCATAGCATTTTGCCTACATGCCAATACAAAAAAGGTACGGGCGGCATAAAGGTCACGATGTCGATGTCGCAACAAATCCTGTATGTTTTGTGCCCCAAACGGTAGCGTTTCTTAAACGTCCAATCCCCGACAGCGGGCTGTCCGAAAGTGACCACGCGTTTAATGCTTTTTGGGTATTTTTTCTCAATATAGTCAGCAAAAACACTGCCAATCGCGCCACCTGAAGAGTGGCCAGTAATAGTGATTCTTTTCCCCCTGAGAATAAGTGGTACAACGATACCTTCGAGGCGTTCGATCACGGTCAACCCTAACCGATCTTCATTCCGGCTCGGTAAACTTTCTTGGAACAACAGATGATAGAAACCCGCGTGAATGCGATAGTTTAGTCCCAACCTTCGACAGCTTCTCGTCCACATCGCGAAGTTCAACAACCAATCACTGATACTGTGTGAGCCTTTAATCACTACGACCACTTCACTCTGTTTTTTACTCCAGAGCACGCGAATCATAATCTTACCGTGTTCATTTCTAATGACTCGTTGCCCATTAGGATCGAACCCGTATTGAGTTTGCCTGAAGACGCGAGGGTAGGCGAGATTACAAAGCACCGCATAGCGCTCGTATTGGTATCGTTTTAATGGTTTCACGTTATCTTTCTTAGTGGAGCCTAACGGTTGACTGTAATTAATGAATATTAAAAATACGTGAACCTTGATTTAGAGCCGATAGAGATTCTGTGTATTGGTATCGCGAATGAAAGACTCAAACTGGCTTAAATGCGTCAAGATGGTTTGGCGAGAGAGTTCATGATGTTCGCTAAGCACGTTAATTAGCTTTTTCAAAGCCTTACGATCTTTTTTATTGAGATTTGCTGTCTCTTTGAGTTGTGCGAAAAATTCAATTTGACTTGAAGTGTCGTTAAAGTCACCGAGCTTATCTTGCAATAGTTTTAGTTGTTTCACGTTGTTTTTGTGCTGTTGGGAAGTATAGAGCGTGGAAAACCCTTCTAACAGATAACGCAGCGCTTTGCACTTTATCCGCATCGAATGAATCACGCTGTCACGACTTTTGTCCGAGATCTTGCGCCGTGCTTTATCAACTTTTTTAAATTGATCGGAGATTTTTTGGCTTGCGAAGAGTAACGCAGGTACGTTGCTATCCACTCGTTCGTGTTGCGTACTTCGCAACAGACTATTCCTGACCAAAGTGCAGTGCGTTGTGTATTCTTCTGTAGCTAGCCAACGCGTAACTTTTGCCTGTTCGTAAGCACGTTCGGCTTCGATAAAGCCAAAAAACTGCTCAAGAGACGATTTGTGGTTTGGGAGCATTTCAATGTATTGTTTTTTGCCCAAGATAAATACGTCCAAATCACGCAGCTTATTTGTTTTCTTCATCATTGTTTTTAAATGAGGTTTCAAAATACGCTGCTCAAAAGGAGGGATCAGTTCGCGAAGTAGTAAGCATAGTGAGCGTATGCGCCTTAGTGTGACGCGATACTGGTGTGTATATTCAGGATCCAAGTCTTCGATGACTCCCAGCTCCAGAGAGCGTGCATAATCAAATTCACTAAGGAAGAAGTGGGGCACTACGAAGTCGAGTTCGGAGTCGGCATGTAAGGGTAAGTGAAATGATGGTTTTCGAAACATGATGAGCGCTATTTTGTTCTCTGAAATACACGTTAAGTTTATACCCATACTGTTAACTTGCGCGATTTGTTGGCTCTTCATTGATATAAAATGAGAAGGTTAAAAGGCACGAAAGCAAAGCGTATTGATGATCAAATAAGCAAAATGATCGCCCTTTGTTCGTTAGAGTCGTCTTTTTAACCATTTGAATAAAAAAGACTAATTTTTTGTTGACCAGATAAATTAATCCGTTAAAGTACGCCTCGTTCTCACGGCAAAGGTCGCGAGATAGATGGTGTCTAACCCATCGCATGATTGCGTTGCCCTGGTGGTGGAATTGGTAGACACAAGGGATTTAAAATCCCTCGGCGTTCGCGCTGTGCCGGTTCAAGTCCGGCCCGGGGCACCATCAAAATCTTTGGTGACAGAGATACAATATCAGAAAGGCGCCTTGGCAGAGTGGCTATGCAGCGGATTGCAAATCCGTGGACCTCGGTTCGACTCCGGGAGGCGCCTCCATTCTTTTACTTGTCCATGAGTTCCGATAGTAACCTGTAGGATCTCAACTTCTCAGATTGTTCAAACACCATCGTGTTTACCATAATTTCATCTGCCCCAGTGCGTTCCAAAAGTTTCTCAATTTTCTGTCTTACATATGTTTGATCACCATGGATAGATTCACGTAATTGAGTTTCAACGTAAAGCTTTTCCTGTGCTGACCATAGTGGTGCCATACTTTTCGCTGGTGCGCGAAGTTTTTCGCGATTGCCGCGAATCATTTTTAAGAATTTTTGCTTCTCTGTTGTCGCGAGAAAATCTGCATGTGACTGAGTATCCGCTACGATAACGTTGGCACAAATCATCACATAGGGTTGAGCTAAATGCTCGGATGGGACAAACTCATCTCGATAAAAGTTTAGAGCACGAGACATTGCATCTGGAGCAAAGTGTGCAGCAAATGCGAAAGGTAAGCCTCTCTTAGCTGCTAAACGTGCGCTGTATGTACTCGACCCCAGAAGCCAAATCGGCAGAGATGTGTTGTTACCTGGATAAGCCGCGACTGGTTGATTTCGAGATACGGGACCAAGAAAGAAATTAAGTTCCTCCAACAGCTCTTCAAAGTCAGGATCCATATGCTCTGGTTCCCGCCTTAATGCATGCATTGTTTGGTAGTCGGTGCCTGGTGCGCGTCCTAATCCGAGGTCAATACGACCAGGGTATAATGCCTCTAACGTTCCGAATTGCTCTGCAATAACTAGTGGTGCATGGTTAGGTAACATGATTCCACCTGATCCTAAACGGATCGAGTTCGTGTGCGCTCCAATATGACTGAGTAATACACTGGTTGCGGCACTGGCGATGTCGGGCATGTTATGGTGTTCAGCCATCCAAAACCGATGATAGCCCCAGGACTCGATTGATTGAGCTAATTCAACGGAGCGTTCGAACGTTTCGGTGAAGTTTGTTCCGTCGGACACGGGTGCCAAATCCAGAACAGATAAACGAGGAAAAGACATAGGATAGTTATAGCCTGTTAATGAATCTTAACTATCATATGGTGGTGAAAGTTGACGTTTAAAAGGGGAGGATTAACCATTCACAATGGATTATTTTTCTTCAATGCCTGGAGAGCGTTTAGCTTACGAGTTTAGCTTTTGCTATGTGATAAAAGCGGCTTTATTACTGTAAGTGGCCACAGTGGTCGATGTCGTTGAATATTCGCATGTAGAACGTTTCCACAGCTACTTTAGATTAAAACATAGGCCTCTTTAACAGCGAACTGCTGTTGTCGACAATAGTGAACGAGCTAGCTTTAGAACGTTTTGACTGATACATAGACTTGTCTGCCGCTGTTAATAATTCATGTACATTCGACCCATGCTCAGGATAGAGTGCAATACCAATGCTAGCTCCGACGCATAACTCTTTACCTTTAAAATGAATTACTTTTTCTATTTCTTGGATATAGCGTAGTGCACATGCAGACAGAGACGTACCTGTTGTGTGTGAACGATGAATAATAATAAATTCATCTCCACCAAAGCGGCCTACCATGTCTGATTCGTCGATAATACTTGATAATCTACTAGCTACAGATTTTAACACTGCATCACCTGCCTCATGGCCATGGCTATCGTTAATATCCTTAAATAAATTTAAATCTATAAAAAACAAACTAAAACTATTCTCACTGCCTCTGAAATTACGCGTAAGCTGGATCAAATGTTTTTCTATTGCTCGACGATTGTAGATATTAGTTAAGGAGTCGTGCTCAGACAAAAATACCAAACTTTCTTTTTGACGATTTAGAACTGAAGTTTGATTCTCTACTTCTTCTTTAAGTTTTGATTTTGATATTGTTGTGTGGTTTAACAATGCCGCCATTTTATTGAAGTAACAAGACAGATTTTCAAATTCCGTGAATTGATTTTCTGAAGGGATTTTATAGTCAAAATTTGACCTGCTTAATTGTTTTATTCCATTTATAAACCTTTGAAAGCTTCTCTTGAACTTTATTTTTATATAAAAGCATAATAGCATAACAACCAGAGAGATAAAAATAATACCTGCTTGAGTGTAATAATTTAAATTTTGTAGTTTTGTAGACTTATTATTAAGTATTTTTTTATAAATATATATTATTTCATTATTCATATCCTGGGATACAATGTTTATTCTGGATTGTATGACAGGATTTGATTTATTATAATTTACGACTGAATCATAATGGTGATCTTTGTCTAGTAAATGATTATTTTCGTATTGAACTAAAAAATACAGTTCGAGATTCATTTTTTTTAGGTCTTTAGTAAGGTATAAAACATCTTCATTTTGAGATAATAATTCGTTTAATTTGTTATGAGAAATCATGAATTGTGTGAAATTGTTTTTTCCCCTATTTTGAGTGTAAGCCCAAAGATAACTACTTAATGACTCTAATGATATTTGTATGTCCATTATTTGGTTTAATTGTTTCTTGGCTTTATAATCTTCTATTTTTATGAAGCTTATGTATACTATAACGCTGATACATAGTATTACGCTTAGACTGAATAGTGATGCTAAATAGTGGTTTAACGAACGATGCATTTTAATCTAGACCATCAAAATATGAATTGATATAGTTTTCTTTAAATATTTTTCTGTAATTTGGAATCTGTCCTTCTACATAGTTTTGTTTTAATGCCCAATTAGCTTCTGATTGTAATGTAAATAATAAAGAATTCGTTAAATTTAATCGAAAGTTATAATCATCCCAACTCCAAGATATTTCTTCAACTGTTGTGTTAAGTTTTTGTGATAGTATTTTCATTGTTAAATGAGGGTTTTTATCCATCCAGTTAATTGAGTGATGAAGTGACTTTATTATTTTCATTACTTCTTGATCTGATTTTTCAATGTGTATTTCTTTTGATACAAGCAAAAAGTAAAGTTTATACACGCCAATAATTCCTATGTTCTTTACTTCTTCATTTATTCTATTCTTGGCCATAAATCCGTATGGCTCCCAAGTAGATATTGCATCGACGTTTCCTTGCATTAAATGATTTATAATAACCTGCGTTGTTGATGATATTTTTTCTACTTTTTCTAAATCAATGTCATTTACCTGTAGCAACAAGTCTAAGTAATATTCGCTAGCGCTCTTTTTTATTACACCAACCTTTTTTCCTGGTAATTTATCTATACTTTCTATGCCAGACCGCTTTTTAGTTAGCAGCTTAATATCATTCGTAGAAGATGCAAAAGAAGTGATTAATGCTAAATCTTTGTATTCAAAGCTTTTAAACATCAGTACGCTTTCAGAAAAAGTGGCGTAATTAACATGGTTTTCTAGAAGTAGGTTTGAACATTCGACCCCTCCAAAGCACATGATAAGTTCGACGTTTAAATCGTTTTCTTCAAACGCACCTATGTGCTCTGCAATGATAAAAGGGGCTGACAGAGGCGTCTTAGATATACCGATTGTTGTAGGTTTGTGGATAGCATTTGATACCGTTGTTAACTTTAAATAAGCAACTACTAATGCAGAAAGAACTAAAATTATGATAACTGTAGAAATCTGTTTTGTATCCATCAAAAACAACTCCCTTCATAATAGTAGTAATTAATCTATCAGTTAAATGAGTGTAGTTGCTTATTGGGTTGATGCTAGGAGAGGAGGGGATTTATTTGTATCGTGCCAAATTTATGAGTACCTAGGGGTAATTTCGGTAACTGGCTTAGATATAAAGAATTTATCTTTAGTTAGTTCAAGTTGTAGCAAATGACTGATTTCATAACATGATGATTTATGGAGAGATATCAACTTTTTAAGTTGAAAAATTGTACTCCATTTTTGCCATTTTTCTTTATCTCATACATTGCGTGATCGGCTTTTTGATACACTTCATTAAACGGTTGCTTTCCTTTGTTAAAGAGACAAACACCGATACTCATTCCTATCGTTACTTTATGTAAGTCTTGATTTATCGCTGGAATGATTGAATCTAAGAGTTGATTGCAAAGTTGGGATATTTCCTCTCGACTTGAATGCCAGTTTAAGATAACAAATTCATCGCCTCCTATGCGTCCAACTTGAGACTTGCTTGACGCAAGCTCTGTTAAGCTATTGGCGATATTGATGAGGAGGGTGTCGCCAGTATGATGGCCTAGCTGGTCGTTAACTGCTTTAAAATTATCTATATCAACAAACACTAAAGCAGACTGCTGAGACGGTTCGGTTTGAGGTTGATGATTAAAGTTTTCCTCAATTGCTTTTCTATTTAACAATCCAGTCAATGGATCACTCGAAGCCAACTTGGCCAGTTGCTGCTCATAACGCTTTTCTTTTGTAATATCGATATGAGTACCCATCATCCGTAGTGGTTCGCCATCAGAACCATACTCGACGATGCGCCCTCGATCGTAGACCCAGCTATCACTGCCGTCTTTATGAATCATGCGATGCACTACCTCATAAAGGTCGGTCTTGCCTGCTAGGTGATCTTCAAATGCACCCACCGCAAGATCATAATCTTCAGGGTGGAGATTGTTTTTCCACGTTTCAACCGTCGCGGTTAACTCATGGGGCTGATAACCTAGCATTTTTCCCCACTGCATATTGAATATCGTCAAAGTACCTGAAGGAATATGCTGCTCCCACAAACACAGTCCATTACTGTCGAGTGCAGCATTCAACTTTTCTTGTAGTCGCGCATTCTTCCGCTTCAGCTCTTCATTTTCTTTTTCTAAGCAGGCAATTCGAGTTAGATATTCTTCCATTTTGCGCATAATTTACGTCGATTTCGGAGCGACAATATACGAAAAATACTTTGCAATTTCTATGATTGAGCTTGGAGATATAAGTATTGAATATGCGGTAAATAATAAAAAATCGGTGATGTTACTTAAGAGCAGCAAAGTAAATACTTGGAAAAAGAAGGAAATAGGGGGCAAGCGAGGGGCTCTCCTGGTGCAAAGTCTTAAATGGAGGCCTTTGCACCGGGACTACTGAGGGTTAGCGGTTTAGTGCACCACAACGCTCAGGCTGGTATGTGATATCGACAATTTCAATTGTCTTCACTTGATTATTTGGCATTGGCCATTCAAGTTTTTGACCAACAGACAAACCGATCAGTGCGCTGCCTACGGGCGCAAAAATAGAGATATCATCACTGCTTTTCAGTTCAGAAGGGTAAACCAATGTCTTTGTCATGGTTCTATCTTCACCTGCAAATTTAAACTCTACAGTTGAGTTCATCGTGACCACGTTATCTGGCATTTGTTCTGGCTCAAGAACTGTTGCTCGGTCGAGCTCTGCTTCTAATTCCACAAGCTCCGCTGCGATGTTTGGCATTTTATCCAACAAGGCCGTGATTCGGTTCATATCTAAGCTTGAGATGTAGATAGAATTGTTTTCTGACATTTTATGACTCCCAAATAAAAGGCCGCCTCACAAAAATGGGACGGCACTCTATATGTCAATTACGGTATCAACCATATGGACGCTATTCCATATGAACTAAACCTGATTTTAGTCTTTATAATGCGACTTAGCTAGTAAAAAATTTTTATTGTGAAGCTTGATTTTTCTAAACCTTTCAATCACTTCAGATATTGTTCTCTGATCACCTTGAAACGGTGAAGTCAAGTGAGTGCGTCGTTTAGAAGCAAAACAGGATTTATCGTAGGTGTGCTCGGTTTCGATGGTCAGCCTTACTTCATAAAGCAAAACGGTATAGTCCGTTGCTAGTATGGCTTCGGTTATCTCAGTTTGTTAAAACTACCAATATCCGTTAATAAATTACTTTTTATTTCGCAATAGTCAGATAATTACGTTCATCTACCCCTTTAGGGTAGTTTGAAATTGTAATTGATTTACATCATGTATTAATTTTCTTTCACAATTAACAATGAGCTCAGTGATAAGAACCTAACTCTTAGGAATTATAATGAGCAAGTTGAAGCTAGTAGTCATCGGTAACGGTATGGTAGGGCACCGTTATATTGAAGACTTAGTCGAGAAAGCTGATATGTCTAATATGGACATTACGGTTTTCTGTGAAGAACCTCGTGTCGCATACGACCGTGTGCACCTTTCCTCTTACTTTTCTCACCATACTGCAGATGAACTTTCTTTAGTGAAAGAAGGCTTCTACGAGAAACACGGTATTAACATGCTGATCGGCGAACGCGCGATTAACATCAACCGTGAAAACCGCATTGTTTACTCAAGCACTGGCCGAGAAGTTCAATACGACAAGCTGATTCTTGCTACTGGCTCATTCCCATTTGTTCCACCTATCAAAGGTCACGAAAGCAAAGACTGTTTTGTTTACCGTACTATCGAAGATCTTAAAGCGATCGAAGCGTGTGCGAAGAAGAGCAAATCAGGTGTTGTTGTCGGTGGTGGTCTGCTAGGCCTTGAAGCAGCAGGCGCACTGAAAGCACTGGGTGTAGAAACGCACGTTGTTGAGTTCGCGCCAAAGCTAATGGCTGAGCAACTTGACCTGGCTGGTGGTAACCAACTTCGTCAAAAGATCGAGCGTATGGGCGTGAACGTTCACACCAGCAAAAACACGCTTGAGATTGCGGCAGAAGGCACAAACGCACGCAACGTTATGCGTTTTGCTGACGGTTCAGAGCTAGAAACAGACTTCATCGTATTCTCTGCAGGTATTCGCCCACAAGACAAACTAGCACGCCAAATGGAGCTAGAAGTGGCACCTCGTGGCGGTGTTGCTATCAACGACCATTGTCAGACTTCTGATGAGAACATCTACGCTATCGGTGAGTGTGCGTCTTGGAACGAAATGTTCTACGGCCTTGTTGCTCCTGGCTACAAGATGGCGACCGTTGCTGTTGACCACCTACTAGGTAACACAGAAAGCAAATTCGAAGGCGCTGACATGTCTGCGAAGCTGAAACTTCTTGGCGTGAAAGTAGGCTCTATCGGTGACGCGAACGGTCGTACTGAAGGGTGTAAGAGTTACGTTTACCAGAACGAAGAGCAAGAAGTTTACAAACGTCTTGTCGTTTCTGAAGACAACAAGAAACTGCTTGGCGCGGTTATGGTTGGCGATACGTCTGACTACGGCGACCTGCTTCAACTTATGTTGAACGAAATCGACCTACCAGAACACCCGGATGCGTTGATCCTTCCTGCACACGCAGGCGCTGAGAAACCAGCACTAGGTGCAGACGCTCTACCAGAAAGCGCAGTGATCTGTTCTTGTTTCGACGTGACAAAAGGCAAGGTCGCACAAGCGGTCGCTAATGGTCACCACACGTTGGGCGACATCAAAGCAGTGACGGGCGCGGGTACAGGCTGTGGTGGTTGTATTCCTCTAGTGACCTCTGTTCTAAATGCTGAGCTTGCTAAATCTGGTATCGAAGTGAAGAACGACGTGTGTGAGCACTTTGCATACTCACGCCAAGAGCTGTTCCACCTAATCCGCATTGAAGAGATCAAAACGTTTGATGAGCTTCTAGAGAAATACGGCAAAGGTTACGGCTGTGAAGTTTGTAAACCACTGGCTGGTTCTATCTTGGCTTCTTGCTGGGGTGAGCACATTCTTAAGCCACAACTGGTTAAGCTGCACGACACGAACGATAACTTCCTAGGTAACATCCAAAAAGACGGTACTTACTCTGTTATCCCACGTATGGCGGGTGGCGAAGTAACACCTCAAGCACTGAGTGCACTAGCGAACGTTGCAGCAGAATACAACCTATACACCAAAGTAACCGGTGCTCAACGTATTGGTCTGTTTGGTGCTCAAAAAGACGATCTTCCAGAGATCTGGCGCAAGCTTATCGACGCTGGTTTCGAAACAGGTCAAGCGTACGCAAAAGCACTTCGTATGGCGAAGACATGTGTGGGCTCAACTTGGTGTCGTTACGGCGTTCAAGACTCTGTTGGTCTGGGTTCTTACATCGAGAACCGTTACAAAGGCATTCGTACACCTCATAAGATGAAGTTCGGTGTTTCTGGTTGTACTCGTGAGTGTGCGGAAGCACAAGGTAAAGACCTTGGCATCATCGCGACTGACGCAGGTTGGAACATGTACGTATGTGGTAACGGCGGCATGAAACCTCGTCACGCAGACCTACTTGCAAGTGACCTAGATAAAGAAACACTAATCAAGTACATCGACCGCTTCATGATGTTCTACATCCGTACTGCTGCGCCACTACAACGCACATCAGTTTGGATGGAAAACATGGAAGGTGGCGTTGACTACCTACGCGAAGTGATTGTTAACGACAAGCTTGGTATCAACGCTCAACTAGAGGCAGACGTAGCGAAGCTTGTAGACGAGTACGAGTGTGAGTGGACTGCGACCATCAACGACGAATCACAACTGACTCGTTTCGCGCACTTCATCAACTCTGACAAGCGCGATGAAAACGTCGTGTTTGTACAAGAGCGTGAACAGCACCGCCCAGCAACCTTCACGGAAAAACACCCTGAAGCGAAAGGCGACATCCTACACGTAGCGATCACTGAAGCATAAGGGAAGGTTGATTATGTCATTTGAAAAGATTTGCCAAATCAGCGACATCGTACCGGGCACGGGTGTTTGTGCACTGGTTGATGGTCAGCAAGTTGCGGTATTCCGCCCAACACAAGCAGAAGAAGTGCTGGCGATCAGCAACACAGACCCGTTCTTCCAATCAAACGTGCTTTCTCGCGGTTTGATCTGTGAGCACCAAGGCGAGCTTTGGGTGGCTAGCCCACTTAAGAAGCAACGCTTTAACCTGACAACAGGTGCGTGCATGGAAGACGAGCGTTTTAGCGTGAAAGCGTACAAAACCCGCGTAACAAACGGCGAAGTAGAAATCTCTGCGTAAGCTTGGTTTTCATTCCCTCCTCTTAGGGGAGGGAATGAACTGAAACCTAGATTTAATAGACAAAGGCTTTCCAAGCATCAACTCAGGGGAACAGGGAAGCGAGGTGTTGTAGACAGCGTTCAGGTGTCAACGGGAAGCCTTTCTCTATTAAATCTTTAACTTTTTAACTTTCAATTTTGGATAAGGACACATTCATGTCTACTGATTTTAAGCCTGCAGAATTCGTGCAAACCATGATCAATGTTGGTGAAGCGAAAACCAATACAAGCACGCGAGATCTTCTGCTTCGCGGTACGATGGCTGGCGTTATTCTTTCGCTTGCGGTGGTGGTTGCTATTACCGCGATTGTACAAACGGGTATCGGCCTTGTAGGTGCACTTGTTTTCCCCGTTGGTTTCGTAATTCTAAGTGTGATGGGTTATGACCTAGTAACCGGTGTTTTTGGTCTAGCGCCTCTGGCTAAGTTTGCGAACCGTCCGGGCATCACTTGGGGTCGTATCTTCCGTTGTTGGGGTCTTGTAGGCTTGGGTAACCTTATCGGTTCTCTGATCGTTGCTTACCTAGTGGCTATCTCTCTAACAGGTAACTTCTCTCTAGAACTGAACGCAGTAGCGAAGAAATTTGTCGCTGTTTCTACCGCGCGTAGCCTTGGTTTTGAAAACATGGGTATGGACGGATGGATCACGTGTTTCGTACGCGGCATCTTCTGTAACCTAATGGTGTGTCTTGGCGTTATCGGCAACATGACAGCACGTTCAGTGTCTGGTCGTGTAGCAATGATGTGGTTCCCAATCTTCATCTTCTTTGCGCTAGTATTTGAACACACCGTAGTAAACATGTTCCTATTCCCACTAGGTATGATTCTAGGTGCGGATTTTGGTATCGCGACTTGGTTGAACTTCAACCTTATTCCAACCATTCTAGGTAATATTGTCGGTGGTCTCGTAATGACTTGTATTCCACTGTACCTAACTCACGCAAAAACAGCGCCTTCTATCAACGTAGTTGAAGAAGAAGTAAAAACAGAGCCTGCAATCGCAAAATAAACCGCTTTTATCTGGCCCTACCTATGGTAGGTAGGGCTGTTCAACTCATTTAACTTTCGATAAGTATTGTATTGATTTAACTATAAAAAGTAATAACTCCTTGGGGTGATTTTAACCTTGAGTTAATGACTTGAGTGTTACTTTTTATGTCCAAATTTTCGATAGGCGTTGATATGACAACTGTTAACTCATCTTTAAACAGCGGCTTTGTTTCTCTTGTTGGTGCAGGTCCAGGTGATCCTGATTTGCTCACAGTAAAAGGCTTAAAAGCCATTCAAGCGGCTGAAGTTGTGGTGTACGACCGATTGGTGTCGAAAGACATTCTTGAATTGGCTCACGCATCAGCAGAGATGATCTACGTAGGTAAAAAATTAGACTTTCACTGTGTGCCTCAAGATCAAATCAACCAAATCTTGGTGCAGAAAGCGCAAGAAGGTAAACGCGTTGTGCGCCTAAAAGGTGGGGACTCATTTATCTTTGGCCGTGGTGGTGAAGAGCTAGAAGAGCTAGCCGAATTTGGCATCAAATACGAAGTGGTTCCTGGTATTACGGCGGCGGCGGGTGCAACGGCATACGCTGGTATTCCATTAACGCACCGTGACTATGCTCAAAGTGTTCAATTTATCACTGGTCATGTACAAAAAGATGGGCGTGAGATTGAATGGCATTCACTAGCGCAATCCAACAACACACTTGTGTTCTATATGGGGTTGAAGCAAAGCGGCCATATTATGGATAAGCTGATCACTCATGGGTTAGATCCTGAGATGTCATGCGCCATTATTGAAAACGGTACGCGCCCAGAGCAGCGCGTGTTCCAAGGAAAGTTGAACGAGCTATCGATCATGGCAGAGCAAGCCGTGAGCCCAGCATTGATTGTGGTTGGCAGCGTGACTCAACTTCACAACAAGTTGGATTGGTTCGCAAAGTAATACTGCCCAGAAGTGACTATATTTTACAGGGGCTTTGTTGCCTCTGCATTTCTTGCTTACGCATAGGCATTTGATCAATGAGGTTGTTGATAAACGGCCAGTCTGTTTCTGCGCCCCAACGGTGCTTTTCTAGACCATCTTTACCAAGCAAAATAGCAGTATGAGAACCTTTTTCGACCGCATAAAGACGAGCTAGCATTTTTAGGTCGAACTCTTCTTTAAGCCAAGCAGGAAAGGTATAACCTTGTTCTGTAATGACCAGTGTGACGACATCTCTGTCTTCCAACTCACACTCATTCATAAGTGTTTCTAGCAAGAATTGTTTGACGTATTCATCATTTTCCGGCGCAAAGTAGAGCACACTTCTATGTGGCCAGTATTTGGAGTGCGCTGGATAACCAAATGCTGTCGATGACAAGATACAAGAAAGCAGTATCACTAGTAACTTTCCGCCCATGACAGTTCCCCTAGAAACCCAAATAACTTTTTATACGTTAAGTTTAGTGGAATTGGCTCATTGTGCTTTTTCCAAAACTGGCATAGGGTAGGCAGCAAATAAATTGAGCGTAGAAATAGATGAGTTCGGAAAGCAAACAAAAAATCGCCATTTTGGTTGATGTACAGAATGT
Source organism: Vibrio sp. Vb1729 (assembly GCF_033338655.1). Lineage (NCBI taxonomy): Bacteria > Pseudomonadati > Pseudomonadota > Gammaproteobacteria > Vibrionales > Vibrionaceae > Vibrio > Vibrio sp. Vb1729. The sequence goes on from NZ_JAWOTB010000008.1 coordinate 24,603, forward strand.
GTATTACACCTGTCGCGAAGCGTATCGAAGCAATTTTGATTACAACCAGTTTTGGTATGTCGCCACACAAGGGAAAGAGGTGGTAAGTGCTCGTGCTTATGCCATCGCGAGTAACGATCCAAAACAACGTCAGTTTCATCACATTTTACGCGGTGTTGGATTTGAGGTGATGCTTAAACCCTACATCCAGCGTCGTGATGGCAGCTCGAAAGGCGATTGGGATGTGGGTATTACTCTCGATGCAATTGAAATTGCTCCCGAAGTTGAGGAAGTGATTCTAGTTTCGGGAGATGGAGACTTTAGTCTGCTAGTAGAGAGAATTCAGCAGCGCTTCAATAAAACGGTGACCGTTTATGGTGTACCTAAACTTACATCTCAAACTCTGATTGATTGTGCCGACAATTTTGTCGCGATTGATGACGATTTCTTGCTGTAGTTAATAGTGCAATAAAGAAAGGCGAGTCACTCAGGCTGTACGAAAACGTACAATGACTCGCCTCTAATTTATCGTTGATTTGGCTAGTTACGAAGGAATGATCATTTGCCCTAGCAAGTAACCCAAGCAACACGCACCAATCACGCCGATTAAGCCCACAGACATGAATGAGTGGTTGAAGTACCACTTACCAATCTTAGTTGTGCCCGAGGTATCGAAGTTCACAGTCGCGATATCTGAAGGGTAGTTGGGAATAAAGAAGTAGCCATATACCGCTGGCATCAAGCCGATAAGCAGCGCAGGTTCCAAACCTAAGCCGAGACCAACAGGTAGCATCATGCGAGCCGTTGCAGCTTGAGAGTTCACCACAACCGACACGATGAATAACGCAAGCGCGAATGTCCAAGGGTAGTTGGTTACCATCTCTACGATGCCGGATTTAAATTGAGGCATAGCGTACTGGAAGTAGGTATCTGACATCCATGCAATACCGAAGATAGCAATCGCCGCCACCATACCAGATTTAAATACCACCCCATTTGGTACGTCACGCGGGTCAGTTTTGGTCGCAAGCAAAATGATACCGCCGAAGCAGAGCATCATCATTTGAATCACAACCGCCATGCTGATTGGCTTCGAGCCATCTACGATGGTACGAATGTCTGGCCACATCGCGATAACGACGATAACCAAGATCGATGCAATGAACAGCAATACAGAGTTACGAGCACTTGTTGGTAGTACTTCATCAAGAGACGTTGCAGTTGTGTTGAGGATTTTTTCTCTCCACACAGGATCTTTCAAACGCTCTTGGTATTCTTCATCGTCGTCTAGTTCTTTACCACGCTTTAGGCTGTAAAGTGACATCAACAACGTACCGAATAAGGTTGCAGGTACAGTAACGAGCAGAATTGAGAGCAGAGTGATCTCGTGTTGAATATCAGAGAGTTGCGCCAAGTAGTAAACTACGGCCGCTGAAATTGGCGAGGCTGTGATTGCGATTTGAGAGGCGACAGAAGCGGCAGCCATAGGACGCTCTGGACGAATGCCGTTTTTAAGCGCAACGTCGCCAATGATTGGCATGATAGAGTAAACCGCGTGACCTGTACCAAGTAGGAAGGTCATAAAGTAAGTCACGAACGGAGCAATAAGGGTGACGCGTTTTGGGTTCTTACGAAGCACACGCTCGGCAACTTGCAGCATGTATTTCAAACCGCCAGCGGCTTCAAGAATGGAAGCACATGTTACCACCGCTAAAATGATCAACATGACGGTGACAGGAGGAGAGGTTGGCGGCATCTTAAAGATGAAGACTTCAATCACCAAGCCAATTCCGGATACGACCCCAAGGCCTATACCACCATAACGTGAGCCGATATACAGCATCACGAGCAAAAATAGAAACTCAAGATACAACATGTGGATTTCCTTATTCAAAACAGAGGGCTACATAGCCAAATTACCTCTTTGTATTGTCTCGATATTCAGAAAGAAAATACTTCATGTTGTTCACAATCCGCTGGATAAGAAACAGCAATATTCAATTATTGGCAATAACTCACGCTACACAGGTGAACTGTTAACACAGTTTTATCAGGGTGTTTTTATGCTGTGTATTTTTGCGATCATGTGAGCGTTAAATGCGAAGAGGTTTAAGAGTTTGTTGCTATTCATCGCATACGTAACCAGACCTTACAGTTTCACAGAACGCGGAAATACAGTCATAGCTAACCCTAAGAGTGTTTCTTTGTTATGAAAACGCAAAGGATAATAGTTTGCATTGCGATTAGTGCTTGGGTATAAAGGTGTCAGAATGAATACAACTACAATAAGCCATCATGTCTGAGCAATTTTTCCCGCAACTGTTTCAAACTTCGAGTGAGATAACACCTTACCTACACGGTGATATCGGCGAGATAGGGCAAGAAGCTATCCATATCGAAAATGATATCAACCCGATCATCCAAGGCCTTTACCAGCAAATCTCGGAGGCTCATCCGGAAGCGGGAAAAGCATATTGGTTGACAAGAACGTGGGATTTACTTTGTTGGCAGCCAGTTTATGTCGCATTCATCTCTATTTACGGTTACCACACGTTGCCAAACATTCGCGAGATAGCGCAGCACCTCAAACCTTGTTTTGTTTCTGGGTACCGATTCTCCGACGAAGCGCATATACATGGCGAGCCAGAGGCGTTGATAAAAGAGGCGGGGCGTCAAATCCGAGAACTGTTCGACTTCTATCAACAAGAGATGAGTCAATGGACACGCATTCGTCCTGGCTTCACCCATCAATTGATGTCGGACGGAATCATGGCTTGTTTAATTCGTCTCCAACAGCGCTTTCCGCAAATGACTAACTCGACACTTCAGGAGCATGCGGTCTTGTGGCTAAGCGCAATGGGTTTGGATGTTGATAATAGCCGCTCACTTCATGAGACGGAATCTGATCAGCCGCTAAAGTTAGTAAGAAAAAGTTGTTGTTTAGTCTATAAGTGTGAAGGCAGAAAGCTTTGTGCAGATTGTCCTCGTTTAGAGGAAAATCGACAGCTTATCAGCAAGAAGGTTCTTAATTAACATTTATTTAACTTGTGTAACAGTGCTCGATTTGAGAGTGAGAATAAGTATCATTGCATACTCTTGTTGACAACAAAAAGATAAATACAATGATGAAAAGGACGTTTTCTTTCAATCTCATCGTACTTGCGATGAGCAGTGGATACGCAGTTAGCTCAATAGCAGCAGAAGATCTTCAACAAACATCGACTCCGAGCGATGAGCAATTGGTTGTTGTAGGCAGTGTGATGCCGAAATCGATCTCCGATATTCCAGGAACGGTTTGGTTTGTTGGCCAAGAAGAGATTGCTCAGCAATATCGTGCGGGCAAGACACTGGGTGATATTCTTTCTGCCACCATCCCTTCTTTAGACGTCGGCACCGGTGGTCGAACTAACTATGGTCAGAACCTTCGCGGTAGAGCAATGTTGGTAATGATTGATGGTGTCTCGTTACAGTCTTCTCGCCCGATTAGTCGTCAGTTAGACGCAATAGACCCATTCAACATCGAGCGAATTGAAGTACTATCTGGTGCAACCTCCATTTATGGTGCAGGCGCTACTGGTGGTGTTATTAACATTATCACCAAGAAAGCGTACTCGGATGACTTGTCGTTTGAATCCTACGTGAGTGGCACTACAGGCTTTAATAGCAGCGATGACTTTGATTACAAACTCGCTCAGTCTATCTCGGGTGGTAATGAGCGAATTACCGCTAGAGGTTCGGTTGTGTACACCGAGACACAAGGTGCATTTGACGCAAATGGCGACATTGTCACCCCAGACATTTCACAGGGCTCCTTGCAGTATAATTCAACGCTCGATGTTATGGGATCGACCGAGATTCAAATCTCCGATGCCAGCAAGTTAAACCTTGTCGCACAATACTATGACAGCCAGCAAGATTCGCCATACGGTTTGTACATTGTTAACAATAAATTTGTTGATGTACGAGAGGGGTTCGATTCCGACCGTGAACATGGTACAGAGCGAGTTCTCTTAAGTGCGAACTACGCTCACGACAGCGTATTCGGTCATCAACTGATAGGCGAGTTATCTTACCGTAGTGAAGACCAAACCTTTACTCCTTATTACCAAAGTGCCTCTCAACAAAAAACAGAAGTTTTTGCTGGGCGCTTAGCGTTAGCTAAAAGCTGGGAGTCATTCAAACTTGTTTATGGTGTCGATGCGTACTTAGACCGTTTTGAAAGTAACCAGGCTCTGTTCGAGCCAACCATTGCGAACAGCTCTGGGAACTTAATTAATCGAACCTATGCCGAAGTGGGGCGTTACCCAGATGTTGATGTGGCGTCTTACGCAATGTTTGTCCAAGGGGATTACCAAATCAATCAAGATTGGTCAGTACAAGCAGGCTACCGCTACCAATACATGGACAATAAGATTGATGATTTTGTTGCCTATAGTATACAAAAGAAGATCGCATCGGGTAATGGTGTATCAGCGGATGCGGTACCAGGTGGCAGCACTGACTACTCTGTGAGCTTATTTAATTTGGGCACCATTTATCAGCTTAACGATGAATCTCAGCTTTGGGCGAACTTCTCTCAAGGTTTCGAACTCGCTGATCCTGCAAAGTACTACGGCCAAGGTAGCTACGATGCCGCGGATGCAAATGGTCACTACGCGTTGAACAATAGCATTAACGTATCTGACTCAAAAATGTCGGGCATCAAAACGGACAGCTATGAAATCGGTTACCGATTAGATACCGATACTGTCGCACTGCAAGCGGCGGGTTACTACTCGGTGTCGGATAACTCAATCAAGTATGACAAGAAGACGCTCCTAATCACCAATGTTGATGACGAGCAACGTGTATACGGTGCCGAAGCAAACATTAACTACTGGGTAAACCGTGATATTTTGTTAGGTGCATCAGGTCACTATGTGGTTTCTGAGCTGAAAACCAACGGTAAGTGGGAAGATCTAAGCGCGGGTAAAGCAAGTACATCAAAAGCGAACGCGTGGGCGGCTTACTATCAGGATGGCTATTCAGTACGTTTACAAAGCCAGACGATGTTTGATTACGAAGATGACGCAAACAATAAACTAGATGGATACACTACGTTTGATCTTCTTGGTAACGTAACACTACCTATCGGGCAGTTAGGTTTTGGTATTCAAAACCTATTTGACGAAGACTACACAACCGCTTGGGGACAACGTGCGCAGATTCTTTATGCAGCACACTACGATGCAGCAGCGTACGACTACAAAGGAAGAGGTCGCACATTCACACTGAACTACAGTGTCGAATACTAAAGCTAACTCTCTCCGAATATCAAAAAAGCCGCTGAAAGCGGCTTTTCTTTTAGGCTTGATCTGTCTGCGCTGTGTCTACAACGTTTTCCGTGTGTTCTGAAGCTTGGTTTTGTTCTTCAGCTTCCATTTTCGCGCGTTCAGCTTTGGAGATATAACGCGGCTTATTGCTCTTATGTAGCTTAGCGTTATGCTTCTTCTGCTTCGCTTTCAAGATCTGATTGATTTTCTTCTTGCGGTTCATGGTGGTGGTCCTTTAATTTAGCGAGGCAGGATAGTTACTTTTTTATCAAGTTACAACTAAATAAGCGCCGGTATCGGTCGCAAAATTCAAGTACGTTCCTATGTCCAATCATCTATCGCGTTTTAATGGAGCCCAAATGAAAACACTGTACACCGAACGTTTGATACTGCGTCTTGTGAGTGTAGATGATGCACCATTTATACTAGAACTTTATAACCACCCAGACTTCTACCGTTTTGTCGGAGACAAACAAATTCGTACCGAATATGAAGCGGCGCGTTACATAAAAGAAAACATGCTACGCATGCAACAAATTAAAGGCGTGAGTTTACTCGTTGTAGAGAAGAAAGAAGATGGGCAACCCATCGGGATTTGTGGGTTGGTTAAACGTGACACATTACAATACTATGATCTCGCATATGGATTTTTACCTTCCGCTTATGGCTTCGGCTACGGAACGGAGTCTGCAACCGCAGTGCTGGAATACGCTAGAGAGGAAATGAAACTCGATAATTTGGTTGCCATCACCAATAATGACAATATTCGTAGTATAAGTTTGCTCAAAAAACTGGGCTTTGAGTTTGAACGAGTTGAGCAGCAATATGATAATGGCCGCACGTTAGAACTTTACACAATGATGTTGTGATTTTTGGATAGCGCATGAGCGATATTTTACTTGGCAAACTCGCCACTGAATTTAAGACAGTAAAAGCCATGGTAGAGGTTTACTGTCATGACCATCATGGAACAAAACGTGACTTATGCTCAGAATGTCGTGAGCTGCTTGAATACGCAGAAGTGCGCCTCGACCGCTGTCCTTATGGAGAGAATAAACCGACGTGTAACAAATGTCCGATTCACTGCTACAAACCAGAGCCGAAAGAACAAATGCGTTTGGTCATGCGTTACTCTGGCCCCAGAATGTTACTGAAACATCCCATCTTGGCGGTTCGTCATTTGCTTCATGAAAAGCGCATGGTACCGGAAAAGCCTGCAGCGAACGCGTCAAACCGTCACAAGCGTTTATCTAAACAAAAATTCGAAGAATAAAAAAACGAGGGCGACATGCCCTCGTTTTCGTTGAGTAGAAGCGGCGTGGTTAGAGGCCAGCGGCCATACGCTGCTTGGTTTTGCTCGCAGCAAGTAGCATGTATACGCCAGTCGCAACCAAAGCGGCAAACAAGTAGCCTAGCAAGCCGTGTTCTTGGCCCATGAATTTATCAGCGACAACAGGACCAGCAACAGAGCCGATGCTGTAGCTAAACAGCATGACTTGTGTCGCAGAGACAATAAAGCGTTCATCAAGACCTTCGCAACCTAAGTTGATTGCAATCGGGTACAAAGCAAAAGTAGCTGCACCTAAAAAGAATAATGCAGCAGCCAATACCACGGCTGACGAGGAAATAAACGTCATACCGATCGAAAAAATACCCAAAATACAGAAAAACGCCATTAGCACTGTGCGGCTCATGTATTTGTTTAACGCGGTCACCATTGGTTGAACTAGCATGCCACCTAGAATCACTAGCGCCATCAATGTACCAATGTCTTGATGGCTAATTTTACGGTTAGTTAACTCAACTGGCATTAATCCGTAGATCGCGCCTAAGGTCAAACCTGAAACAACACAACCAATAATTGCTGCATGGTTTAGTTTGGCAATTTGCTTAAATGATAAAGCGGTTGATTCATGGCTGTTTGGCTGCTCACACTCAATGAACATTAGCACCAGCATCGCCATTAGGATCAACGTCGTGATCGCAATAAACGGAACGCCGCCACTTACGCCAAGCACGCCAATACCAAACTGGCCTAATGCTGAACCACCATAAAGCGATAGCATGTACAAGCTCAAACGTTTCGCACGCGATGCTTCGTCTCCAGACATTAGCCAAGACTCAACAATGACAAAAACACCAGCAACCGCGATACCGGCAATAAAGCGAGCGGCAAGCCACATCAATCCGTTAGCAAACACGGGTAGTGTGACGATAGTTAGCGAAAATACGGCCAAGCAACCAATAAACGCGTTACGGTGACCAACTTGACGTACGATACGTTCAATAAAAATAGCACCGGTTAATAAGCCGCCATAAAACACACTCGCCAACCAACTCGCGTAATCTGCTGAGATGTTGTATTCACCGAGCATGAGAGGGATCAAGCTCATTAAATAGCCCGAAGCCACCGCATAAAGAGACAGTGCGACGACTGGAACTGTAACTCGTGGTGATGCTGCAGGAACGACTGTGTTTTCCACTGTTTTGCGCCTATAAGTTAAATGAAATCTAAGGGTTATTCGGCGCGAATATGAGGCTAATAGTTAGGCAAGTAAAATGATAAATTTAAGTCGTTTCGATAAATAATATTTGTTAACTAGATAGGTTGATAAGTTGCATAAAAACGCCAACCTACAAACAAGGTTGGCGTGGAAGATTATTTAGTAAGTGCTTGATTTAACCATTGATCGAATTGAGTTTTAGGTAACGCACCATTGATCATATCAACGCGTTGACCATTCTTGAAAACCATAATGGTAGGAATACTGCGAATACCAAATTGCGTCGCAAGTTGTTGTTGAGCTTCGGTATCAATCTTAACAAAACGAGCCGTTCCGGCTTGCTCATGAGCAACATCAGAGAAAACAGGAGCAAAACCAACGCACGGGTTGCACCATGGGGCCCAAAAATCTACTACAACAGGCATATCACTTTGTAATAGAGCAGAAAAGTTATCTTGTGTACCTTCGATAGGCGAGCCGTCTAAAAGTGCACTTTTACATTTACCGCAAGTTGCAGATTCGGCAACGCGCTCATTAGGGACACGATTTAGACCGCCGCACGAAGGGCAGCGAGTTTTAAACGATGACATGACTTCTTCCTTTATTACGTATTGATGAAAACATGACTTACCAGTCAGCCTCATTATTTGTATACTTATTTTTTAACCTGCCGAAATAACGCAGCGCAGGTTTGTATTTGAGCCTAAGGTTCTAAGAAATTTTATTAAAATACAACAATAAATAGGTCTGCGATGACAAATTACTACGCTGAAATTACAGGTTGGGGGAAATGTGTTCCGCCAGCCGTGCTCTCTAACGATGATCTTAGCACTTTCCTCGATACTTCCGATGAGTGGATTCGTACCCGCACTGGTATCGAAAACCGCCGTATTAGTCATGTAAACACGTCAGACATGGCGACCGTTGCTGCTAAACATGCATTAGCTCGAGCAGGCGTCGATGCAACAGACGTGGATTTAATCATTGTGGCGACTTGTTCACCAGATTCATTGATTCCAAATATCGCGTCTAAGGTACAGCAGAACCTAGGTATTCGTGCAGCCGCTGCCTTTGACTTAAATGCCGCATGTACGGGATTTGTCTATGGCCTAGAAACGGGCACACGTTTGATTCAATCAGGTAACTATCGTAACGCGATCATTATTGGTGCGGAAAGATTGTCTTTCTACATCGATTGGGCAATGCGAGATACCGCTGTTCTATTTGGTGATGGTGCGGGCGCCGTTGTGTTATCAAGAACGGAAAAAGAAACGGGTTTACTACAGTCTCAAATCGGTTGTGACGCAAAAGGCCGCGATATTCTGTCCGTACCAAAGTTTGGTACTTGTATGGATCGCTTTGCGGAAGACAACGGTTACTGGGATTTCAACTTTGTAGGACAAGAAATTTTCAAACGTGCAGTAAAAGGCATGGGGCTAGCTGCGAAAACCGTACTGAAAGCATCACAGTTAACGACGGAACAAATCGATGTTGTGATTCCGCATCAAGCGAATATTCGTATTATTCAAACCTTGTGTGACCTGTCTGGAATTCCACACGACAAAGCGTTTGTTAACATTCAAAACTATGGCAATACTTCAGCTGCGACGGTGCCAATTGGATTGTGTGAAGCGGTAGAGCAAGGTCGAGTTAACCCAGGTGATAATATGCTTCTTGCTGCATTTGGTGCAGGTTTGACATGGGGTGCGGCAGTATTGAAATGGGGTGACCGCGTAACGCCAGTTTCTGAAAGTGATGCGGTTCTGCCTGAATGTGAGCAATCCGCGTTAGAATTACTTGAGCGTGCCATTAAGCTGTGTAACGAACGCCGTCGCGACGAGGTGTAACGGACACTCTGCAAACATAAGATGAGTAAGGGAGCGCGAGGCTCCCTTATTTGATGATGCGTTCTACAGCTAACCTGAAAAATATCTTAAGCCATAAAACCCAGGTTTGAATGAGTAAAATTACGGATGTTCGGGAAGACGTATTCCAGTGCAGCGTTATCACTCACGCCCATCCACTGCGCTAGTGTTGAACCAACTTGATCAGCGGCAATTTTGGGTATGAGTCGGCCTTGAGAGTAATCATCGTTTCCGCCCAGTATTAGTTCCGGCCATGTACCGATAGGTTGTTTCCCATTTACCGCGCCTCCAATTAATAGTTGATGGCCACCCCAGCCATGATCGGTACCATTTCCGTTGCTCATCATCCGTCGACCGAAGTCAGACATAGTGAAAGAGGTGACTTGCTTGTTTAGCCCTAACCGTTCGACCGCACGATACATTGCTAAAAGGTTTGTCGCGAGATCCTCAAGTAACACTGGATGACGTGTCAGTTGCGAATCGTGCAGGTCATACCCAGAGTGTTTAACGAAAAAGACTTGTCGTTGCTGCTTCAGGACATCTTGGCTTGCTATCAATTTGTACACGGTTTGCATCTGCTTGCCGAGCGTCGATGACGTAAACAGCGGCTCGTCAGCAATGTGGTTGAGTTGCTCGCTCAGTACACTACTCATTACCATCGACTCATCAACCATCAAATTAAAATGACCATTAAATAGATTGTCAGTTTGATGAGAGAGAAGGCGATCATAGATCCCCTTGTATAGCGGGTTATCAATCGCGGTAAGCTGAACTGCGCGATCTTTTTTCAGGACGGTTTGGCGGTGTTCCATTGCCCGTAACCAAAGCGAGTTGCCATGCACACTGTATAGCGGTGTTATTTCTGATTCAGAGTTTAATACATCCAACATTCTGCCAGCCCAACCAAGATTTTTAGACTCGCTCATTCCACCAAGTAACCAAGCGTCTGTTTGAGAATTATGAGAAAACAGTTGCTCGGGAAGTGATGTTTCACCTTGCTCAATAGCTTGTTTGGTGACGGGATGGTTGAGAATGCCACTATTGAGCACGATGCTGGCATCGCCTTGTTCGAAAACGGAAGTTAACGCATTTAACTTTGGGTGTAAGCCGAGCTTCACTGGGTGATTTGAGCTATCGACAGCACTTAAATTGATAGGGAGTATGTCTTCTTTGGCGACAGAGAGTGGCCCTCTGACTTTGGAATATTGACGATAGTGCGCCTCCGATAATGGCAGTATGGTGTTGAATGCATCGTTTCCGCCTGCTAAATACACACATATTAATGCTCGAAAGTCATTGGATGGCGCTGCGAGAGAGTAACCTGGCAGACTAAGAGAGGCTAGTGCGCCCATCGATAGCGTGCTTTGTATAAAATGTCGTCGTGAAATATCCATAATTCACTCCTAATCCTGAATATAGAATTCGTCGCCAGAAATGGCGGTAAATATCACTAGAGCGAGTTTTGTTGTTGGCACATAGTCCCCACGATAATCATTCAGGGCGGTGAGCATGAGCTCTTTCAATTCAGCAGAAGCCGTTCCAGCAAAGAAACGCTCGTTAACCAATTCGACTAAGGCACGGTGATCGTCCAGAAGAAGATAAAACTCGTTAAGATCGAAGTGGTAGGAATCACCACCTCCTCTACGAGTGCTGGTTAACATATAGTTGACCAAATCGGTATAAACAGACCAATTGAGAAGTTCATACTCTGGAGAGTTAATACCAGACTCCGTAAACTCGTTAGACGGCTGATAGTCTGGAGAGTAAAAATTAAACACGGAAGGAGAACGAAGCGGCCCTTGATTAGCGATGTTCATCATCGTTGTTGCGTCTTCGTAACGTGATCCTTTAATCGTAAAACCTGATGCTCGATGAAAATTAGTCAGGACCAGTATCGGTTCTTTCACTTTTATAGGCGGGGTATCCGTCATCCCTAATGCTTCAGGGTCGAGCAATATGGCTCGAACAACGGCGGTTAGATCGCCTTTTTCTCCTTCCCCATTGTTGTTAAATATCGTAGCAACACGCGCGACGTACTCTGGGCTTGGATTTGAACTGACCAAACGTTGGATAAGTAACTTTGAAACAAATGGAGCAACATTTGGGTGAGACATCAACATATCAATCACTTTTGAAAGCTCTTCTTGTGCGGTTAGACCCGATGGGATCACGTTCCCTAGAAATCGCTTCTCGCCGGTGTCGTGTCGCTGACTGATAACTCGCATCGGTTTCACGAATGCGATGTCGGAATTTTTCCATCCAGTTAATGCTCGCGCGAGCTCTTGAATATCAGTTTGATTGTACGTGGGGATAGGTTTGCCTGTTTCGTGGTTTAGCTTTTTACTGCCATCTAAATTGAGTTCATACAAACCGATAGTGAATAACTGCATTAACTCTCGAGCAAAGTTCTCATCGGGAAGCGTTCCTGTCGCACTATTTTCTTTTGCACTACCGAGCATAGACAAATAGCTCCCCATGACTGGATGGATGGAAACGTCATACAACAGGTCTCGGTAGTTGCCAAACGCATGCTCAACCAACAGATCGTAGTAATTCACTAACCCTGTAGGTTTGCTGGAAAGAACGCCGCCATAACGAGAAACGACTACGATCTGACTCAATGCATAAGCCGTTCGCTGTCTGAGCTGATCTTCAGCAGTAACAACAATCTGATACCAAGCATTTTCTCGGTTTGACTGTAGGCCTTTAGAAAAAGGCGTTTGATAAAGTGGTTGATGGTAGGTTGCTGGCAGGTTGATTTGTTTCTGTATCCAGTCCTCTAACCCGTTTTCCCTAACCTCATTAATTAACGCAGGAGTTGGTCCAAAAGAGGTTTGATAGAGAAAACGCGCAACGGTTTGATCGGATGGGGATTGCTGTATTTGTGCTGATACATTAGGCACATGGCTCAGCAATAAGATAGCCAATCCTAGTACCCAAGCAGAGATTTTATTTAGCTTCTGACGTCTCATAGTTAACTCGCTTACCCGAAGTAACGATTTAAGTCCATTTAACGGGAGTTATTAAGCTCTTTTGAGCTGTTTAGTAAATTTATGAAAATCAAGCAGCTGCATAGGCGAGTATAGTAGCTATAAGTGGTGAACAAAAAACTCAAACGATGAATTTGGTACTATAGTGCTAGAAGTTTTTGATGCTATTTTTTCTAAGATACTGATATTAAATATGGCCAATGAAGAGTAACAAGCAGAGATATCGCAATGGATATAGAAGGGGGACAGCTAAAGTACTGTTAACAAGAGATTGGTATGTTTGTTAAGGCTTAAGTTAGTTTCAAGAAATTATTGAGCCAATAAATAAAGTCCATTGGTTTGCACAAGAGAAAACCACACGGATGTTCTCTTGTACAAAGCAACAAAGGTTATTTTCGGGCAAGCTTATGGTGAGCACGAGAAAAGTGATCGGCACAAAATGCGCCCACGATCGAGAGTTCGCCAGCCAGACAAAGCGCAGCTGCGACTTCGGCTAACGCTTTCGCATTGCCGTTGCCGTGCAAACCCAAAATATCCAAACATGCTTTTTGCGTTGGAAGGCCAGTACCACCACCAACCGTCCCCACCATGATGTTTGGCAAGGTCACGCACGCGTACAAGTTGCCTTGAGCGTCTACATCCATACGAGTGATTCCAATGGCAGACTCTGCAACACAAGCTGCATCTTGACCACAAGCAATGTACAGCGCGGCAAGGGCATTTGCGTAATGCGCGTTGACGCCAATTGTCCCGCTGAGTAAACCACCCACCGTGGTCATTTTGCTAAATTGAACCATAGACTCCGGCGTCGTATGCAGATATTTTTCCACCAACTCAGCAGGAATGGTCACTTCGGCGGATACTTTCTTACCGCGTACCGAGCGCAGTGTGTGCGCGTTTGGTTTTTTGTCGCCTGATAAGTTGCCATCCAAGAATGCTTGAGTTGGTTTGATTGGGCTGGTCGCCAAAATATGATGGAACACTTCGTTTGTTGCGATGGTCACCATGTTTTGTCCGGAAGCGTCACCAGTCACGTATTCAAAGACCAAATAAACATGGTTTCCTTCGATATTTACATTGATGTCTTTGAGTTTGCCATGTGAGGTGGTGGAGTCCGCAATTTGACGAAATACGTCAAACTGGGTCACAACCCAACTGACGAACTGGCCGGCGTCAGCAAGGTGATTAAAGGCGAATACTGGTGTTCGGCTCACCCCTTCACTTAGTAACAATGCGCTCGCGCCACCAGCGGCGGTGATAAGATTTGCGCCACGGTTGTAGGAAGCGACTAACGCGGCTTCTGTCGTTGCAAGCGGAACCAAAAAGTCATCGTTCGCATACAAGCCGTTGACGCGCAAAGGGCCTGCAATGCCGACCGGCACATTAACAGTACCAATGAAGTGCTCGATGTTGTTGGAGTAAGCATCGCAATGTGACTGCGTGAAAGGATCAAGGAGATGATCTTTATTGGTCACGTGTTCCAATACTTGCCAACGGCGCGCCAAATGCTTATCCGACAGGCCAGGGCTTAAGCAGAGACGTTTCTCTGGCTTGTGAAACTTCGGTTCTAATGCCGATTGAATCTTACTGCTGGTTTCGATATCGGAAAGGGCGGAGCTTTGAACAGGGTTATCTTGGTTTAACTTCGGCATACAAACGTTAACTGAAAAATCGAACCAGAGATTGTAGTGATTGAGGCTTTGATTACAACGTTGATTATACGTTTTGCAACAAATACCACTGTGCAAGCGCCTTTATTATCCAAGTGATTTGATATTGGCGCGGCGAATTTACTGGAAATAAATGGGTTTTGACAATGAATGTTGCAGTGAATAGAGGAATCTATGGTTCTTAGAGAACTTAGATGGTTTAGACCGCAGCGGCTTTGAGTCGATAAGGTGTAAGAATGAGTGTCTTAAAACCGGACAGGCTCAATCTATGAGAGGAATAAGCTGTCTAACCCAGTCCCTTGGGTCAGACGCTAGCTTGAATCCGTTATCCAGAAGTTAGTTAAAGGTGCGAGCCACACGTCCCGCACTTTGAATACGGTAATGGCCAACGTAAGCAGGAACAAATACCGATTGTCCTTTCGCGGCGGTTAACGTCTCACCGTTATCACTGATGAGTGTCAGGTCGGCATCAATCGCCATCAAAATCTCTGCGCTGTTAGCCTCAATCACTTCATTGTTCGGTTCGTTAAGAATGCTGAAACTAAAGTCTGCCACTGGAACGGGGTAAAGGCTTTGGCAACCATTGGCATTGGGTTCGAGAACAAGGCCGTTAAACGGCTTAGGCACAAAGTCTGTGCATTTAACCAGTTCTTCAACATCCATATGTTTCGGCGTGAGTCCTGCACGCAAAACGTTATCTGAGTTCGCCATGATCTCTAATCCCGTTCCTTTAATGTAAGCGTGTGGCGTTCTTGCGCTCAGGAACATCGCTTCGCCAGGTTGCAGCGTGATGACATTCAACAGTAATGGCGCAAACAAGCCGACATCGCCGGGGTATTGAGTGGATAGATCCAAGATGAGCTGGAAAACGTCGCTGTCAGTGCCTTGTTCCGATTGACGTGAAGCGTGGGCAAGAAGTTGTTTCAGTGCTCGCTCTTTTGTTTCTCCTTCTATGGTCAGAATGTGCACAAAGAAATCGCGTAAACCTTGTGAGTTGGCTTCGTGTTTGAATGCATCTAGTGGCGCGCGTAGCTCATCGATATCGCAAAGGCTAAATGCCTCAATAATCTCGGAATACGAGCGAAAACCGTTCATGGCTTGGTAACTTGTTAGCGCGTACACCAACTCAGGTTTGTGGTTCGGATCCTTGTAGTTACGATGGCTCGCGTTTAGTGGGATCCCAGCACTTTGCTCTTTTTCGAAACCTATTTCGGCATCTTGTTTGCTTGGGTGAACTTGAATCGACAGTGCGTGTTCGGCCGCTAAGATCTTAAACAGAAAGGGCAGGTCGCCAAATTTCGCTGCGGTTTCTGCTGATAAATAAGCGGGTTGGTTTTGTTTGATCAGTTCAGACAAAGGCAGCGTGTTTTGCTCAATCTGAACTTCAGAGCAGCCGTTTGGGTGAGTACCCATCCATACTTCTGCTTGAGGCTCATTCGTTTCGTTAGAAAAGCCAAACAAATCGTGAATAGAAGAGGTGCTTCCCCAAGCGTAGTTTTGGATTTTGTTGTTCATTTGAAAGAAGCTATACGATGAAATAGTGTTCAAATTCATGAATTTTTCCCATAGTTAACCCTCCGAACTGAATCGGAAGAAAAATTGAGCAGAGATACATTAAATAAGGATGGCGAGCTCGGTTAGGTCACTCGCCAATTTGCCCGAAGGGCGATAAGTCGATTTACAACCGAGGTTTTGGTTCGAGTGGTTTTCGTGATGGTTGCGCTTGCAAAAATGGCAGCAACAAAAGGCCAATGACGGCTGCACAAACTGAAATGGTGATGAAGAAACCCGTCCAATGATATTCTTCAAGAATTAACGCCAGTGGATAACCTGACAATGCTGCGCCCATGTAGGCGAACAAGCCCACGAATCCTGTTGCCGCGCCGGCAGAATCTTTGTGAGAGCACTCCGCCGCCGCCATACCGATCAGCATTTGTGGTCCAAAGACAAAGAAGCCGATGGAGAACAATCCCGCCGCTTGGAATGCAAAGTTGGTCAGAGGCATCAGCCAAAGCGCAGAGACAGATAAGAAAATCCCAATCGCGAACAGCAAGTTCATTGGCCCACGGTTACCGCCGAAGAGTTTGTCTGAGCCCCAACCCGCAACCAATGAACCAACAAAACCGCCAATTTCAAACATAGACAGAGCAGCGTTGGCGTTAATCAGGCTATAGTGATGCTGCTCGGTCAAGTATAGGTTTCCCCAGTCATTGATTGCGGTACGAACGATGTAAACCAACACATAACTGAACGCGAGCAGCCAGATGTATTTGTTGTTAAATACGTACGATTTCAGAATTTCGCGGTAGGTGAGGCCACGTCCGTAATTTTCTTGCGCAAGTTCTAGCGCGTCGTTGCGCCATTGTCCGACACTTGGTAAACCCATTGTTGTGGGTTTATCGCGCAATCGCCAACAAACGAATAGACCGAGCAATACCCCGATGATGCCGGGTAGAATAAAGCCTTCACGCCAGCTGTAGTGCAACGTTAAATAGCCCACCCAAATAGGGATCAGCGCGCCACCAACGTTGTGTGCGGTGTTCCAAATGGCCCATAAGAAGCCACGCTCGGAGCGTGAATACCAAGTGGTTAACAGCTTGGAGCATGAAGGCCAGCCCCAGCCTTGGAACCACGCGTTTAAGATCCACAGAGTAATGAAAGCCGCGAGTGAGCTAGAAAAGCCGAACGCGATATTGACCAGACCTGTCGCAATCAATCCTAATCCCATGAAATAACGAGGATTAGAGCGATCCGAAATCGTGCCAGAAATAAACTTCGAACAGCCGTAAGTAATGTAGAAAAGTGTACCGATAAGACCCAAATCGCCTTTATCTAAGCCAAGATCGGTAATCATCGCTGGTGCGGCGTAGTTAAAGGTCTTACGGGTAAAGTAGAAACCTGCGTAGCCGATGTACATCCCCAACATAATGTGCAAACGCCAATGGTGGTAACGCTGGTCGATTTGCTCGTTGCTCAGGCTCGGTTGAGTAAACTTAGGTGAACGTAAAAATCCAAACATCTTGAGTTACACCTTAGGTAAAGTAATGCTGATTTGTGTGCCGATCACTTGATCGCTGGTGGAGTAGATAACCATTTTTCCACCTAACGCGTGCACACGTTCTTGCATGCCGCGAACGCCCATGCCTTTCATGCTGTCCTGAACTTTGAATCCGACACCATCATCGTGAATCATCAGTGACACCGCAGCTTCTCCAATTGTCAGTTCAATATTGATCAACTGCGCTTCTGCGTACTTGGCAGCGTTATTTAATGACTCTTGGCATAAACGGAATAGGGTTACTTTGAGTGTGTCACTCAGGCTTGTGTAATCGCCTTGCCAGTTCAGTTGAACAGTCGTTCCGTGATTGGCGAATTCCATCTCTCGCGTCAGTTGCTCGACGGATTCTTTCAAGTCCAAATCATCCAGCATTTTGGGTCTTAGCTTGCTTAACAGTCGCTTAGTAGTGTCGTACACGTTGAGGGAAAGCCCTTCAATCATGTCGGCGCAACCAACGCGTGTTTCTGCGTTATTTACCCGCTTAATGATGTTGGCTTGTGTGCGGATTGCCGTGATGTTCTGGCCGATTTCGTCATGTAGCTCGCGCGCAATATCGCGTCTTACCGATTCTTCCGCTTTGATAAGCTGGCGAGACAAATTCTGATTGCGTGCAAGTTCGCCGCGCAGTTTGTGATTGAGGTCTTTTTGTTTCTGAACCCCTAAGCCGAGCATAATGCCGGTGATGGTTTGCGCCGAGAGAGATAATAACAAATCGGTGATTTCTAGATTTGATACGCCGCTGCGAGCCGCAATCAGCGCAATGCTGTTGAGCATGGTGGCGAGCAGGGCTCCTTGCCAGCCGTAACGCAGAGCAAGCACGATGATTGGAATCGCCATACAAAATGGCGCAAATCGTTTTAGCTCTTCAGGCAAACTGGTTTGCACCAAAATACTGCCGATCAAAAGTAGCGCATAAAGCACGATATGACGCACCTGAAATACAACGGCATTACTTAGTAGGAGAGAGCTAAGCGGAGACCAACGACTTTGGAACAAATAACTCCATAACAAGTAGCACATAGGCACCACGAGCAAGCCTCCAGAAATGCTAGCCAGCCATACCATGTAAACCGAAGGAACGTGAAAACCAACGGCCATCACATTAATAAACGCGCTAATGATAATGACTGCGCTCATCACGGCTAAATGGCGGTTTTGGTCTCCGTAGTAGTATTTTTTCGCAATCAGAGTGACCGGGATACTGGCAATGCTCGCAATCAGCACGGTAAGCCACTGCGGTTGACCCAGTAACATTGCAAGTGCGATGGAAAGTCCCCACTCCGAAAGGTAAATCGTCGGCCAATAAGCGGTGCGAGTGTGTAGGGCGACACCTAATCTTAAAGCGAAAGGAAACAATAAGATCGCCAGTTCGGGATCATTGACAAAGTAATAGGCAATCACCCATAAGCAGAACCAGGCGCAAGCCATAACAAATAGTCCGCAAATGGTGGTAACAGCGTAAGCTCGCATTAAAAGGACTCTTGAGAAAATAGTTTGGCGAGCTCAACGTTGTTTTTCACGCCGAGTTTGTCGATGGCATTCGCACGATGCACATGCACGGTCTTGTGGCTCAAGCCAAGCTCTGCCGCGACAGACTTTACATCCAACCCGGTCGCAAGTAGCTGACATACCTCGTTTTCACGTTTTGTCAGTTGGCATAGAGAGGTGGTGTTGTCGCTAGGCGTTGCAAGTTTAAGTGCAATATCTGATGTGAGGTAACAGCCGCCAGAAGCACTGGTTCTCACGGCTTGAATAAGTTCGTCTGGGCTACAGCGTTTACTAAGATAGCCTTTTGCACCTAGCTTTAGTGATTTTTCCACCATCGCAGGGGAGTCATGCACGCTAAGCATCACGCAGGCAATGCCAGTTGGTATTTCGCTAAGAAAGTTTAAGCCGCTTTCATCTGGCATGGAGATATCTAGGATGACGACATGAGGGTGTACCGCAGGCAAGCCTTTGCGCGCTTCGGCGACAGAGCCGAATTCACCGACAACGGTAATATCACTTTCTAAATTTAATAATTGTGCGAAACCTGAACGCACGATGACGTGATCATCAACTAGAGCAACATGAATCATTATTACAACCAAATAGAGCAGACGACTAACAACAATAAGCTCCAACAGGAGCCAATAGAAAAACCTTTAATGATACTGAATTGATCAACTCATTTTAATGATCTTGCGCGCTTTACCGAAGTAAAGCGCGCAGAGAAGTTAGGCTTGGTTTTGTGCAAGTTGAAGCTTCTTCGCGTGTCGAATCTTCTTCTCTTCCGCGATAGCGACGAAAGCAAGCAAAACAATACAAATCATGGCGGAGGTATCTAGAGCTGCGAAGGTACCTTTCCAACCTGTTAAGCCGAAGATAGGTGTACCGTCTGCAATCATACCGAGACCAAGTTTCGCGAAGCTGTCACCGATTAGGTAAGCGAATGTACCTTTTACGCCGTCAGCCACACTGATTGCTTTTTTAGGGACAAAACCAACCGCGGCAACACCGATAAGAAGTTGCGGACCAAACACCAAGAAGCCCAATACAAATAGTGAGGCTAAGTACATGAACTCGCTAGTGGCGTGTTGGTAGAACTCAAGCGATACGATGATCAAACCAAGAGACACACAAGCAACCAATGCGCGGCGACCGTTTGCTAAGTCAGATAAGTAACCCCACATCAAAGTACCCACAAGCGCACCGACTTCGAATAGAGTAAAGCCAGAGATTGCCGTTTCTTTTGACAGACCAAGTTCTTGGTACGCGTATACCGTTGACCATTGGTCGATACCGATACGAACGATGTAAAGGAAGATGTTGGCAAAGCAAAGTAGCCAGATAACTTTGTTTTTAAGAACGTATTCAACAAAGATTTCTTTTTTGGTCATCTGGTTTTCTTCAGCGGCGGTGTCTTCTTCACTCACTGCTTCATCGAAAAGTTCTTCTACTTTACCTAGACCGTAAGCTTCTGGAGAGTCGCTACCAAAGCGCATACCGATAAAACCAACGATGATCGCGATGATAGAAGGGAACACGAACATGCCGATTACGTGTCCGTCGAATAGGTAGTTGGCACCGAAAAGAGCAACACCCGCTGCGCCCGCACCACCAACGTTGTGTGACATGTTCCACAAGCCTAGGTAAGAGCCGCGTTTGTTACGAGGTGTCCATTTTGTAATGGTTGAGTAACTAGAAGGGCCACCAGTACTTTGGAAGAAACCACTCAGAGCGTAGAAAGCCACCATCAAGAACAGGCTTGCACTACCGCCGCCCATGCTGAAGCTGAAACCAAGCATTGCAAGACCAGAAAGGATCAGCATAAAAGGGAGGAATTGCTTGGTGTTCTTACCGTCAGCGTAGTAAGAGACAACGGTTTTACCGATGCCGTATGTGATGGAGAAGCCAAGGCCAATAAGACCTAGGTCTGTCATGCTCAAACCGTAAGTTGAGATCATGTCGTTTTGCGCGACATTGAAGTTCTTACGAATCAAGTACATGGTTAGGTAGCCGATAAATACGACCAAGTAAGATTGGATGAACGGTTTAAACCACATCTTTCTTCTAACTTCGACAGGAAGATCGAGGGTCGGCTTCCGCACCTGTTCGAGGAATTTTAACATGATGAACTCTCTTGTAATTGTTTTAGAAACACAACGGCGACCGTTATGTGCTCTTGTTACCTTTGACTGAGCGGAATTCTAGAGAGTGGTTTTGTGAGGCACATGAGATGGTTGCCTAGATCGGCTAGGAAAAATTCCTAGAAATGCCTAGGAAGGCGGAAAAGCGTGAAAAGAGTCACACAAAATCCTTACTAATTTATGGGTTTTTGACAGGGTTCTTATCGGATTGGAAAGCGTTCAAATGCAAGCAGGTTAATATATGCAAGCTTAGTGCTGACAAGGGGTGAGCACGTTTGGTTGGAGAGAATAGTGTCTTGTCGCTAAGTATCAATTGGGAACGAGAAGCAAACAACAGAGACCCAGAGGTCTCTGTTAGAAATATTAGGAATTCGGCTAGGTTGACGTGTTAAGGCGCAGGGCTGTATAGACGCGGCGAGCCGTGTTTTGGTAAGTGAATTAGGTTCAAATGGTTTCTTCTTGCCCATTCGACAGTTAACGCTGTAGGTGCAGATAAGCAAACCAGAGTGGGGATACGCGCGCGAACGGCTTTGTGGATCAACTCTAAGCTGCAACGGCTTGTCATGATTGCGAAGCCACTTTGAGGTTCGATGTGATTGTTGGCCAATGCGCCAATCAACTTATCTAGCGCGTTGTGACGGCCGATGTCCTCTCGGCACAACTTGATGTTGCCTTGTAAATCTGAAAATAAAGCGGCGTGTAGCGCGCCAGATTCACGTGCGGCTTCTTGATGCAGTGCGACTTTGTCTCGCAGCCCTTCGAATACATCGGAGCGCGGAGGAAGAGACGGTGTTAGCGGTGCTAAATCAGGCAAAGCTTGTTCCAGAGCCTCGACGCCACAAATGCCGCATCCGGTTGTGCCTGCAAGATTCCGACGTTGTGTTTTTAGCGCCCAGAAAGCGCGGTTGCTGATTTCTACTTCCGCATAATGAGATTCGTGATCGCCACCAATTTCAATGTCTTTGATCTCTTTGAAGTCGTGGACGATGCCTGTGCTTAGGCTAAATCCTTTCACGAAGTCTTCCAGATGGCCTGGCGTCACCATCATGACCGCTTGGCTAATGCAGTTGTAGCTGATAGCTAAGGCGGATTCACTCGCCAGCGACATTTGTTGCACTGGGCGGCCATCAATCAATTCTCGGTAATTGAACGCACTTGGTTGAGGTGGTGCTTGATTGAAATCGGACAGTTCAAAATAAGATTGAGTAGTACATCTCATGAAATCACCTCATAAGCCGTTATGTATGCCAAAAATTGACGTGTGGATTCTTGTTATCGATTAAATATGTTTTTTGCTTCTGCGAAGCACTGATCGGTTAGCGCGGAGAAGGGTTCTTGTTTTCGCTTTAACAAACCTAGCGGGGCGTGAACGGCGGCTTCTTCGATAGGGATAATGCGAAGCGTATCGTTCAACTCTTCCAATCCACAGTTCAGCGGCATAATGGCGCAACAAAGGCCACTGGTTACTGCTTGGATCAAGTGAAAGGTGGAGTTACTTTCAATGACGGTTTGCGGAACCAGCCCTTTACTCACAAAGCTAAGATCAATTGAGTGGCGATAGTGCATGCCCTTCGAAAGCAGCCCTAGCGGAATGTTATTGAGTGACTCCCACAACACTTCAGATTCGGCAAAATCAAAATGACGCTCATCGAATAAAACGCCAAGTTTGGTTGAATCTAGTTCGATAACATCGAAGTAAGCGGTGTTGACTTGATCGACATAACACATCCCCAAATCAAGTTGATTGCGATTGAGTTGGTCTATGATCTGTTCGGTCGTCATGGAGAGTATTTGAAAGCGTAACTCAGGGAACTGGTGAGCTAATGGTTTGAGCAATTCCATCGGGTTTTGGCTGGCGAGTGGCACCATTCCAAGCCGAAGAGAGCCGACCAACTGACCACGGCAGTTAGCAGCCTCGGCTTGCAATCCATCATGAGCGGCTAAGACGGTTTTTGCCCAAGCTAAAATGCGTTCTCCGGCTTCAGTAAACCCTTCAAATCGTTGACTTCTTTGGATTAATTCGAGGTCGAGTTCTTCCTCTAAGCTTCGGATTCTCATGGACAAGGTAGGCTGCGTAATGTGGCACAATGCGGCGGCTTGACCAAAGTGTTTGGTCTGTTCAAGTGCGATGAGATATTTAAGTTGTTTGATATCCATAATGGCTTGTTAACCTTGCGTTGTGAGTCACATGTACGGGGGAACTCCCTAAAAAGGGCACAGCACTACCGTACTTTTTAAGCGCTGGAGCGTTTTAACTGGGAAATGGAAAACCAAGTCAAGAATAAAACCACACTCAAAATTGATCTGAATCAAGGCTATTCCTGATATTAATTAGGGTCAAATTTAAAGTATCTATAGTGTGATAGATATTATCTATTATCAAGAGTACCGATTTTATTGAGCTCGTTAAGCGAACTAGGTGGAATCGGATGGGAAAACGATTAACCTCATAAATTGTATTGATTAAAAATGTTATGACCGTCAGTGGAAAAATTCGTCATAGATTTTGTTTATCACTCGGTCAGGATTATCAATTGGACGCATATTGAATAACGACTTAATCTTTGATTTAGATCAAGACGCAACAATGCGAATTGAATCTACCAGTCTTAGAAACAGTAGGCGGGTATCCGATATCAAGAATCTAGATAAGTAAACGCTCGGACAAGCGAGAGCATGTTGAGTGGTTACTTATTTGGATTAAAAAATACATGGATTAGAAACTAAGCCCTTCAATACTTCCGCATTATCTCAATAAATAACGCGCTTGTTTTCACGGGCACCCTGCTTGCTGGTATATCTGCGAGGAGTAAAGTCGTGAGCCAAAAAGAACAAATAAAAACATACAAAGGTCCAGCTGGTGGTTGGGGTGCACTGAAAGCCGTAACCAGAAGTTGGTGGGGCAGTGAAAATGCAGTTAAAAACATTCGCACTATGCTCAAAACCAACCAAAATGGCGGTTTCGACTGCCCGGGATGTGCATGGGGTGAGTCGCCAGATAGCGGTAAAGTCAATTTCTGTGAGAATGGCGCGAAAGCGGTAAACTGGGAGGCGACCAATCGTCTGGTTGATCCTGAGTTTTTTGCCAATCACAACGTTTCATCTCTCTCAACGCAAACCGATTACTGGTTGGAATACCAAGGCCGTATCACGCACCCAATGCGATACGATGCCGAGTCCGACCACTATGTACCTGTCTCTTGGGATGAGGCTTTTTCTCTTGTCGCGAAACATCTCAATCAATTGGATTCACCGCACCAAGCGGAGTTTTATACCTCTGGTCGTGCAAGCAACGAAGCGGCGTTTTTATATCAGCTATTTGTGCGCGCATTCGGTACCAACAACTTCCCAGATTGTTCCAACATGTGTCACGAAGCCAGTGCAATCGGGATGAAAGACACTATTGGTGTTGGTAAAGGCACAGTGATCTTTGATGATTTTGAAGAAGCTGATGCGATTTTCGTGATTGGTCAAAACCCGGGCACGAACCACCCACGAATGCTTGAACCTCTGCGCGAAGCGGTAAAACGTGGTGCACAGGTTATCTGTCTAAACCCGCTCAAAGAGCGCGGGTTAGAGCGTTTCCAAAACCCACAAATGCCGATTGAGATGTTGAGTAACGGCTCAGAGCCTACAAACACGGCGTACCTGCGTCCTGCTTTAGGTGGAGACATGGCAGTGTTTCGTGGCATCGCGAAATTCTTGTTGCAATGGGAACGCGAGGCATTGCAAAACGGTGGCAAAGCGGTATTTGACCGTGAGTTCATCAAGCAACACACGATAGGTATTGATGAGTATTTGGCTGAAGTGGACGCAACCTCTTGGGAACACATCGCTGAACAATCGGGTCTTGATTTAAGTGAAATCGAGATGGTGGCGAGCATGTATCGACGTGCAGAACGTGTGATCATGTGTTGGGCGATGGGGTTGACTCAGCATCGTCACTCTGTGCCAACCATTAAAGAAGTCGCAAACGTGCAAATGTTACGAGGTAACGTTGGTAAGCCGGGCGCGGGTCTTTCACCAGTGCGTGGTCACAGTAACGTTCAGGGCGACCGTACGATGGGCATTGATGAAAAACCTTCAGATCTGTTATTGGATCGCATTGAAAGTCGATTTAACTTTGCCGTCCCGCGTGGTGAAGGCCACAACACTGTGCAAGCCATTAAAGCGATGGAAGAAGGACAAGCGAAAGTATTTATCGGTTTGGGCGGTAACTTTGCACAAGCAACGCCAGACACAGAACGTACGCACAACGCGATGCGAAACTGTAATTTAACCGTACACATTTCGACGAAGTTAAATCGTTCTCACCTTGTCACAGGTAAAGATGCGCTTATTCTTCCGTGCTTAGGCCGTACCGAGATTGATCAGCAAGCGACGGGCCCACAAGGTGTGACGGTTGAAGATACTTTCAGCATGGTGCATATCTCATTTGGTCAGCTAAAACCGCGTTCGGAGCATTTGCGTTCAGAACCAGCGATTATTGCTGGTATTGCCAATGCGACACTCGGGGCAAAACCAATTGATTGGTTGTGGGCAATTGAAGATTACGACCGTATTCGCGATTTGATTGCCGACACGATTCCGGGCTTTACCGACTTTAACCATAAGCTTAAACACCCAGGTGGATTCCACTTGGTAAACCCAGCTGCCGAGCGTCGATGGAATACACCAAGCGGCAAAGCACAGTTCAGCTCTAGCGAGTTGCCGAAGCAGTTGATCAGCGAAGCGATACTCGAAAAAGGCCAAAAGCCAGATTTGATTTTGCAAACCATGCGCTCACACGACCAATACAATACGACACTTTACGGCTTAAATGATCGTTATCGTGGTGTATTTGGCATGCGCGAAGTGCTGTTCATCAATGAAGCGGATATTCGTAAACTCGGTTTTGAACCGGGCGGCAAAGTGGACATGGTATCATTATGGGAAGATGGCGTAGAGCGTCGTGTAAGCGGATTTACGCTTGTTGCCTATGATGTGCCAGCAGGTCAGGCGGCGGCTTACTATCCAGAAACAAACCCATTAGTTCCTTTGGACAGTTATGGGGATAGAACGTTTACGCCAACCTCTAAGTTTATTGCGATAAAATTGGAAAAATCGACATCCGATAAGATCGCTTTGGTGGAAGCGGAATAGTGACCAAACCGGCACAACGACATTTCCGATAAGCAAACGGCTGATATTAATTATCAGCCGTTTTTAATTGCGCTCAGTCTGCATTTAGTGCGCATAGCTTGTGTATAATGTTAATGACATTATGCTGCTCGATAATAGACAGATAAGGCCGATTTGAATCTAATTTCAAGTAGTAAAACTAATAAGAAGATGCTTATGACCTTGAAAAATATAATTAAATTAACAATCAGTCACTTAGTGGCAGTTTCTATTGGCATTGCGATAGGTATCTATACTTTACCGATCCTTATTGCACCACCTGCGCCGACCGATGAACAAGTTGCTAAGAGCAAGCAAGGTGCAGAATACAGCGCAGTGTTTAAGAGGGAACTCAAAGGTAGCGATGCTTTTCATTGGGGAGAGGGAGAGATTCATTTGAGTTCTGAAGTCATTACGTTGGTAGGAAAACTCGCTCCCGGACCAGACTATAAACTCTATCTATCTCCTAAGTTTGTCGAAACGGAACAAGAGTTTAATGACCTTAAATCTGAGATGAGCTTAATTGGTGATGTCAAAACGTTCGATAACTTCGTTGTTGAGGTTCCTCAAAGCACTTCAATTTCTGAATACAATACGGTTGTTGTATGGTGCGAGACATTCGGTGAGTTCATTACTTCAGCAAAGTATCAATAAACCTTAGCAGTAGAGTGAAAGGCTTTTCTTTTCACTTTACGCTAGGATGTTGTTTCGCATCATTAGAAGGCAAAGACTCTTAAACATTCTAAATTTAAGAGTCTTTGTTTAGAGTTATTGACAGAACCATTCGACCTGTAAGTCGTTTGCACCTTTCAGGCTACGTTCTGGAAAAACAAGATTTCGAACTATTTAGAGTTATTCTCTGTTTGGCTTGTTTCGTTCGATGACGCTAATCGCAATGGCTAAAAATAGAATATCTTTTACTAAAAAGAAGTTTGTCACCAAAACCCCATCAGACACTTTCCATGTATTCGGTGTCGTAATTAGAAAGCTGAGTGTCGCAAGAAAAATAATTGCGGCGGCTATGCCAGAAAAATAAGCGACTCGTGTGTTTTTAAGGCCAACGATTAATCCAATAGCGACAATGATTTCTGTTGCGCCAATGATGTTTGATACGGCTTGAACTGACATCACATCATACAACCAACTCATCAGAAAATGATTTTCAACGAGCGGTTGTATAAGCTTGGCCTCTGTAGGTGTGAATTTATAAATACCAATCCATATTAGAACTAAAGAAACGCCGAAAACTCCGATAAGATATCCAATTGAGTCACATTGATGATGGCTTTTTACGTTTTGCATAATTAACTACATTCTCCTGTTCGTTAGCGCTTCCAACAAGACCTATAAGGTTGGTAGAAAATTTCATAGGTTTTTTTCGCTCAAACAACAGATATTAAAAATCACGTGATACAGAATTACGTGTTTGATAGAACTTAAGGATATTTCGTGGAAGTTAAAATTTTTCAGGTTGACTCGTTTACATCAGAGGTTTTCAAAGGTAATCCCGCGGGTGTTTGTATCACAGAGTCAAGCCTTGATGAGGAAACGATGTTGGCCATCGCGGCCGAGATGTCGTTATCTGAAACGGCATTTCTGTCACTCAGTACAATGCAACTTCGTTGGTTTACACCGAGGACGGAAGTTGCTTTGTGTGGACACGGCACACTTGCAACGGCGCACGTTCTGAAAGAGCAGGGGTTATATAATACTGGAGATACGATTGAGTTCGTTACGCTATCCGGGGTTTTAACTGCACAACTCGATCATGAAGAAATTCATTTGGTGTTTCCTGCTCCAACTTTAGATATGAGAGCTAGTATTAACAAAGACTTACTTCATGGCTTGGGGCTAGATGCCGCCAATGTAGCCGCCTACGGTCAGTTTGATAATAAGCAGTTGATCGTCATTAATAATGAATTTGTGCTTGAACAGCTCGACCCTGATTTTGGTGCGCTGCTTAAACATTTGGTGCGCTGCTTAAACAAAAAGGCCGTGGCGTCGTCATCACTGCTCAATCAAGCACTGACGCCGATTTTGTCTCTCGATACTTCGCGCCTTGGGTAGGTGTTAATGAGGACCCAGTTACAGGCTCTGCACATTGCGCTTTATGTGTTTACTGGGCTAAAGAGCTCAACAAAAAGCAACTGAAAGGCTTCCAAGCCTCCAAGAGAAGTGGGGTCGTCCATACAGAGTTGTTAAGCACTGAGCACGTTAAGCTTTCTGGAAATGCAGTAACGATATTGCGAGGATATATGAGAATCGCGTAGCGGTCCTTGTGGGAATGATTTTATTTTCGTGTTACCCAATGCTCAATAGTGAAGACGCTTGAATGCTGCTTATTTAAGTGGCTGATTTTTTTTGTAAAAACACCCCTGGCACGGTGGTGTATAACGATTGGAGAGTTATATGAAAACTATCGGTCTTCTAGGTGGTATGAGCTGGGAGTCGACGCTTAGTTATTACAAATTGATCAACGAAGGAGTCAAAGAGGCGTTAGGCGGCCTAAATTCCGCAAAAATTTGTATGTATAGCGTGAATTTTTCGGAGATAGAGAAACTTCAACATCAAGGTAAATGGGAAGAAACGGCAAGCATTCTATCTGATGCTGCATCTTCAATAGAAAAAGGGGGCGCTGACTTCATTCTTATTTGTACTAACACAATGCACAAAGTTGCGCCTCAAATTGAAGCCAGTATTAATATCCCCATACTACATATCGCAGACGCGACTGCTGAGTTACTTCGTGAGAAAAGGGTTCAAAAGGTCGGACTCCTTGGTACTCAATTCACAATGGAGCAAGACTTTTATAAAGGAAGGCTTTCCGACCGTTATGGGCTTGATGTCATAATTCCCGATCAAGACGACCGCTCTAAAGTACATAACATTATTTATAAAGAGTTATGCCAAGGTGAAATCAAAGAGGAGTCAAGGACGATATACTTGCAAATTATTGAAAAACTAAAAGAGCAGGGAGCTGAAGCTGTGATTCTCGGGTGTACTGAAATTGCCTTACTTGTAAACCAAAGTCACACCGATGTTACACTACTCGATACCACTTCTATCCATGCTCAAGCAGCAGTCCGTTTGGCAATTGAAGGTGAATGATCTACGCTTTCTTTCCTGCAAAAAAAGAGAAAACCAAGCACGTGGTTTTCTCTTTTTATTATCAAGTTATAAGCGAGCAAATTTGAGAGTTCTGTATCCACCAATCAAGTTGCGGGCTTTGTAACCATTGTTGACCAGCTGACGGTATGCTACGTTACCACGTAACCCAACTTGACAGTAAATCACGATCTCTTTGTCTTTAGGAAGTTCGTGCATGCGACGACGTAGTTGATCGACAGGAATATTAATTGCACCTTCAAGATAACCAACGGACTCCAATTCACCAGGATTACGAACATCAAGTAACAGTTGGTCTTCTGTCAGTGAATCCATTTCATCATAATGAATCGCAATCGCGTCACCTTTGATGATGTTATTTGCCACAAACGCCGCTTGGTTAATTACATCTTTAGCAGAGCCATAAGGTGGCGCGTAAGTTAGCTCGAGGTGTTGCAGTTGTTCTACCGTCATACCAGCACGCTGAGCAACTGCCATTACGTCGATACGTTTATCAACACCGTCTTTACCTACTGCTTGCGTACCTAATATTTTACCTGTTACTGGATCAAACAGCATTTTGAATGACACGGTTTCTGCACCTGGGTAGTAACTCGCGTGACTTGCTGTATGCACATACACTTTTTCATAAGCGATGTTTTCACGTTTCAGCTGTTTCTCGTTTTTACCAGTAGAAGCGACGGCTAAATCAAAAATCTTACAGATCGCCGTGCCTTGCGTACCTTGGTAAGTTTCTTGGCGGCCAAGCATGTTGTCTGCTGCCATTCGGCCTTGACGGTTTGCCGGGCCCGCAAGTGGCACTAGAGTTTGCTCGCCAGTCACAAAGTCTTTCTCTTCTACCGCGTCGCCGACAGCGTAGATCGAAGGATCGCTGGTTTGCATGTATTCATTGGTATAAATACCGCCAAGAGCGCCGATTTCTAAGCCAGCTTCTTTTGCTAATTTGGTCTCGGGGCGAACACCAATTGCCATAATCAGAATATCGGTGGTGAGTCTTTCACCATTGTTTAGTGTTAATTCCAATTCACCTTCTAGATGTTGGTGTTTTTCGCTTTCACCAGAGTCGAAACTTGCCACGTGCTCGTTAGGTACGAATTTCACCGACTCAAGTGCGACGCCAAGTTTAAGGTCGATGCCTTTCTCACGAATTTCAGCATGTGCGAAGCCAGCCATTTCACGGTCAACGGGCGTCATCACTTGATCCGCCATTTCAACTAATGTGGTTTTTATGCCTAGCTGGTGGAAGGCTTCCATCATTTCCAAACCGATAAAACCACCACCAACGACCGTAGCGTGTTCAACTTTGTTGGTTTCGATCGTTTTAATGATGCGATCCATATCTGGAATATTGCGCAGCGAGTGCGTTAACGGGTTATCAATACCCGGAATAGGCGGCACAACTGGACCTGCGCCAGGGCTGAGTAGAAGAAAGTCGTAGCTCTCTTGGTATTCCGAGCCATCAAGCAAATTGTTAACCGTAACCGTTTTGTCTTGACGGTTAATAGAAACCACTTCGTTCATCACACGGACATCAACATTGAAACGCGCTAGAAAGCTCTCAGGCGTTTGAAGAAGCAGTTTGCTGCGCTCTTGGATATCGCCACCGATGTGATAGGGTAAGCCACAGTTTGCAAATGACACAAATGGACCGCGTTCAAACATAATGATTTCTGCGTCTTCACTAAGACGACGAGCGCGAGCTGCTGCAGATGCACCGCCAGCAACCCCACCAATAATCACGATTTTGCTCATGGATTTCTCCTGCTGAATGATCGAAAACGCCTACACCTTACTTAAATAAATTAGCTAAGTCTAATGTTATTTAATCTACATTAGCATTGACTTAATAATATTAATTAGTAATATCTAATGAAATGTAATGTAGTAATGAAGAGGCATAAGAATGGGCGACAGTATGCTACAAAGTGCGACCGAAGCGAGTGAGCTGCTTAAAATTATGGCTCATCCAGAGCGCCTAATCGTGATGTGTAAGCTGATTGAAGGCGAGAAAGGGGTTGGTGAACTGTTTGAAGGTTCATCATTAAGCCAATCTGCTTTTTCACAACATCTCACCGTATTGAGAAAGCACGACATTATTAAAGCTAGAAAAGTTTCTCAGCAGGTATTTTATTCAATTTCTGATGAAAGAGTTGGTCCGTTGGTTGAGGCCTTTAAGCAAGTGTTCTGTAAGTAATTAGTTTGGCGGTTGCTATGTTTGAAGTTCCTTGGATGTCGCTGTTGGGCGGCATAATAGTTGGCGTATCAGCGATAACACTGATGCTATTTACTGGCAAGACTGCTGGGATCAGTGGGATCTTAAACGGTGCCGTTGAGAGCGCAGACCGCGTTTGGCGAATTGTTTTTTTAATTGCGATGGTATTAGGTGGCTTGTTTGCTGTTTATGTTCTTGGCGGGCATGTACCAGATCAGTACAGCGGTGATCTTATTTTAGTTATCGTTGCTGGCTTGTTAGTCGGTGTTGGTACGCGTATCGGCAATGGTTGTACTAGTGGCCATGGCATTTGTGGAATAGGGCGTTTCTCAATCCGTTCTGTGGTCGCGACGTGTACTTTTATGGCCACAGCCATGTTAACCGTCTTGCTAGTATCGTGAGGAATAGTGTCGTTATGAAAACTCACGTAATGAAAAGTATTAAGCAAATGTCCGTTGTTGCATTTTCTGGTGTGCTCTTTGGTATTGGTATGGTGGTCTCTGGTATGGCAGATCCGGCAAAAGTGATCGGCTTTCTTGATATTACCGGTTCATGGGACCCAAGCTTAGCCTTCGTTATGGGCGGAGCACTTGTTGTGTTCGTTCCTGCTTATCTTTTATTAATAAAGCCAAGAAGCGAATCTGTGTTTGGTGATGAGGTTGTCTGTCCGACTTCTAAAACGATAGACAAAAAGTTAGTCGGTGGTGCAGCACTGTTTGGTATTGGTTGGGGCTTACTGGGTGTGTGTCCTGGTCCTGCGGTTGCCAGCCTTTTTACTGGCAACACACAAGTTCTGCTCTTTATAGCGGCAATGTTGGTTGGGTCATTCACCGCTAAAAGAGTGGTTCGTCAATAAAGAAAGTACTTCAACGTTAAAAAGAGTACTTAAACGCTAAAAAGTGAGTGTCGTAGAAACCGGGCAATGGTCACTCAGTTTATAGTCGAGTACATCTTGTGTTTTGAAAACGGTTTGAACACCAGACGACGCCTTTAAATCACCACTCGCAATGATGTGGTCTATCACCGAGCGGAATTGGTGGGTTTTATTCGGATTACGATTAGAGCGCACTTTACATTCCGCTTTAGTGTCTTTAGTCACTAGCTTTGCACTAGTATTGTCCGATATCACGTCCCACAACCAATCTCCTTGATAACCCAAGTTGTGGTTAAAGTCGCCAAGCACGACATAATGTTGTTTGTTGTCCTCGCGCGCCTTTATCCACTTAGCTAGTGCCTGTCCTTGTTGTTTCACTATCTTACAATCGCGGTTATTACGATACGCGCCACTGCAACCCGCTTTCAGATGTACAGAGAGTAGGTGAGTCTCGTTTTCTTGGTTTGGATTTAAAACAAGGTAGCTCGCGAAGCGAAGCTTGCTGTTGCCTCGTGTGATAGAGAAGTCTGGCTTGTCTAATACGCTTACGCCATTGCGCACGGCAAAGCCTGTGTATTGGTTGGTGTCGTTAAACTGAAGGTGTCGGTTGGAGGCGTTTGAACGATCGGAAAGATAAATAGTGAAGTCATTGCCAACGGCTTTTTGGATGGCAGCAGCACTTTCGACTTCTTGAAAAGCAAAAATGTCGGCTTGTGTTTTATCCACATAGTGGGTCAGCTTTTCAAAATCTTGTGGTGTTCTCGACACTTTTCCACCATCTATAGATAACCATTCTATGTTCCAACTGGTTAGATTGATGGAGTTTTGAGCAAATGAAAGAGAACTAAAAAGTAATATTAACGTAACAAAAAGTGATCGCATTTTGGCCTGTTGCACTCCTATCTTTTAGCGTATTCCTTTCCATCCTTTATCCTACAAGACCTCCAAAAATAGCAAGTAGATTTAGTACCAATTTTGCAATTTTCATGGTTTTCTTCGCAACTGAGATCAACGCCAATAAGATCGATTTCTTCTTGTTCGCTAGCCAATCTTTATTGATCAAAATCAATGTTTTCGAGTGGTGCTTCTCGTTAAATACGCCACAATATATTGTGTTGCCAGAATAAAAAATAACCCCATATAGTGTGTTTGTGGATAACTCTGTGAGTATGCTCGGGTAAGGAGAACAAAGTGAAACCAATCGTAATCAAACGCGACGGATCAAGAGCTCCGTTCAACAGGGATCGTATCCAAGCAGCAGTTGAAGCAGCAGCGGA
The DNA here is from genome assembly GCF_033338655.1 of Vibrio sp. Vb1729. Taxonomy (NCBI): domain Bacteria; kingdom Pseudomonadati; phylum Pseudomonadota; class Gammaproteobacteria; order Vibrionales; family Vibrionaceae; genus Vibrio; species Vibrio sp. Vb1729. The sequence goes on from NZ_JAWOTB010000008.1 coordinate 58,259, forward strand.
AAACAAAGATAAAGATGTCGCTATTTATGCTCTTAATGTGGCTCTTGCTGTCGAGTTACAGTTAAGAGAACACGATGAAGTTCACATCCATGAGATTCAAGACTTAGTCGAAAATGAACTCATGCAAGGTCCTTACAAAGCCCTAGCGCGTTCTTACATTGAATATCGCCACGATCGCGACATCGCTCGTGAGAAGCAAAGTGCACTAACTCGCGAAATCGAAGGTTTGATTGAAGAAAGTAATCTGGATCTAATCAACGAGAACGCGAACAAAGACGGCAAAGTAATTCCGACTCAACGTGACTTGTTGGCTGGTATCGTAGCGAAACACTACGCGAAGACGCACATTCTTCCTCGCGATGTGGTTCAAGCGCACGAAGTGGGTGACATTCACTACCACGATTTAGACTACGCACCGTTCTTCCCAATGTTTAACTGTATGCTTATCGATCTTAAAGGCATGCTGACGCATGGTTTTAAAATGGGTAACGCTGAGATTGATACGCCAAAATCAATTTCGACTGCAACAGCGGTAACAGCGCAAATCATTGCTCAAGTCGCGAGCCACATTTACGGCGGTACAACCATCAACCGTATTGATGAGGTTCTAGAACCGTACGTAATCACAAGCTACGAGAAACACCTAGAGATCGCAAAAGAGTGGAACATTGCTGAGCCAGAAGAGTTCGCAAAAGCACGCACTGAGAAAGAGTGTTACGACGCGTTCCAATCTCTAGAGTACGAGGTAAACACGCTACACACGGCGAACGGTCAAACACCATTCGTTACGTTTGGTTTTGGTCTTGGTACAAGCTGGGCATCACGCCTTATCCAGAAATCGATTCTGAAGAATCGTATTGCAGGTCTAGGCAAGAACCGTAAAACAGCGGTATTCCCTAAACTTGTATTCGGCATCAAAGATGGTTTGAACCACAAATCAGAAGATCCAAACTACGACATCAAGCAACTTGCGCTTGAGTGTGCGTCTAAGCGTATGTACCCAGACATTCTTAACTACGACAAAGTAGTGGAAGTAACCGGTTCATTCAAAACGCCAATGGGTTGCCGTAGCTTCCTTGGTACTTACGAAGAAAACGGTGAGCTGATTCACGAAGGTCGTAACAACCTTGGCGTCGTGAGCTTGAACCTTCCTCGTATCGCTATCCGTGCAAACGGAAGCGAAGAGAAATTCTACGAGCTTCTAAATGACCGCCTACGTCTTGCTCGTAAAGCACTAGAGACACGTATCTCTCGCCTTGAAAACGTGAAAGCACGTGTGGCCCCAATCCTATACATGGAAGGCGCATGTGGTGTTCGCTTGAAAGCAGACGACTCAATCGCAGATATCTTCAAGAACGGTCGTGCGTCTATTTCTCTTGGTTACATCGGTGTACACGAGACAATTAACGCGCTATTCGGTACAGAAGCGCACGTTTATGATGACGCTGTTTTGCGTGAAAAAGCGGTCGCGATCATCAAGCATCTAAAAGATGCTGTGAATCAATGGGCTGACGAAACAGGTTATGGCTTCAGCTTATATGCAACGCCAAGTGAAAACCTATGTAGCCGTTTCTGCCGCATCGATGCGAAAGAGTTCGGCGTAATTGAAGGCGTTACAGACAAAGGTTACTACACCAACAGCTTCCACCTAGATGTTGAGAAGAAGGTGAACCCATACGACAAGATCGACTTTGAGATGCCTTACCCAGAAATCTCAAGCGGCGGCTTTATCTGTTACGGCGAGTTCCCGAACATGCAACGTAACGTTGAAGCACTAGAAAACGTATGGGACTACAGTTACACCCGAGTGCCTTACTACGGAACTAACACGCCAATTGATGAGTGTTACGAGTGTGGCTACAACGGCGAGTTTGACTGTACAAGCAAAGGCTTCACTTGCCCAAGCTGTGGCAACCATGACTCAACTAAAGTATCAGTAACACGTCGAGTTTGTGGCTACCTAGGCAGCCCAGATGCACGCCCGTTTAACTTCGGTAAGCAAGAAGAAGTGAAGCGCCGAGTTAAACACCTGTAAGGTTAACTACCACTCGTTTTACACTTTGAAAATCAACTTTAAACAGGTTGATTTTCTCTTTCGCGATAACACAGAGACGCATTATGAATTACCACCAATACTATCCAATTGACGTTGTTAACGGACCGGGTACGCGCTGTACGCTGTTTGTGTCGGGTTGTGTGCATCAGTGCCGTGGCTGTTATAACCAGTCGACGCAACGTTTGGATTCTGGTGTACTTTTCACGCAAGAAGCGGAAGACAAAATCATCGCTGACTTAAACGACACGCGTATCAAACGCCGTGGCTTGTCGTTGTCGGGTGGAGATCCGCTTCACCCTGCTAATGTGCCTCATATTTTGAAGATAGTGAAAAGGGTGAGAGAGGAGTGCCCAGGTAAAGACATTTGGGTTTGGACTGGCTACACGCTGACGGAACTGAATGACGCGCAAAGGGAAGTGGTGCAATACATCGATGTTTTGATTGATGGTAAGTTTGAACAAGACAAGAAAGACCTCAATCTCGAATGGCGTGGCAGTTCAAACCAAATCATTCATCGATTTACGGACATCTAATCAAGCATTCTCCGCACATAAAAAGAGCTCACGCGTGCAGAACGGGTGAGCCCTTTTGGTGTGAGTTCGTTAATGTCTTTTGGGTTACGCTGTCACCGATTGGTCATCTTCAACCATATTATTTATCCAACGTTTAGATTGAATACGGTAAGTCGTCAGTACGCCTTTCACTAGCTCTTCCGCGAGCAGAGACATCAAGACAAAATGCAAAGGCAGCCCTAACACCATGCCTGTGTAATAAGTAAGGGGGATGCCAATAGCCCACTGACCGAACGTGTCGATGAAAATGCTATAGCGAATATCAGCGCCACTCTTTAGTACGCCGCCAATCCCAACCATGTTAAACACCCTCAAAATCATACCTAGCGCCATGACTAAACATACGTTAAGTGCCATGTCTGCATCGGTTAACGGGCTCAGTACCAATAGGTGATGAATCATGGGCGAGCTCAACCACACTAGGAAAAACAGCAAGGTGGCTAAGATTGCGCTGGTTAACACATACCACCACGCCGTTTTCTCGACTCGGTCATAATGTTTTGCACCAATATCATTCCCAAGAAGAACGGATGCAGCGACCGCAAATCCCATAAAAGTTGAAATCAGTACCCCTTCAATCGGTGATAAGAATGAGATGATCGCCAGTTCTGAAACGCCCAATTGACCATAGATGATGCTGTAAACGATCAATCCACCAGTCCAAAGCGCATCGTGGACCAACATGGGTAAAGAAACCTTAAAGTACTTTTTTCGATACTGTTTTAAGCGGCCTTGTACCCAATCGAACTTAGTCGGAATTAGGTAAGCATATCGTTTGTAGAAAAAATAAATCAAGACGGCGGTTTGGAAAAATCGAGAAACAAAACTACCTACGGCTGCACCAAATACGCCCCATAGAGGGAAACCAAATAAACCAAAAATCAAAACATAATTAAGCGCGACGTTAACGACAATGGCGGAGATACTAACGTTGGTTGCCAGTTTGGTTTGGCCCACGGAGCGCAATACCGCTTCAATCGGTACTACTATCGCCGTAGCAATGAGGCTAAAGCCCGTAACCACAAGATAATCACGTGCATAAGTGACGTATTCAGGATCGTCTGACATAAAAGAGACGATCTCTTCATCAAAAATCGCATAAAGAACGATAAACGGCAGCGTCACCAAAATGGAAATAAACCAAGATTGCGCCAACGTTCTGCGAATTCCGGCTAGGTTTCCTGAGCCGTAGTATTGAGAAGCAAGTACGGTAACTGCACCGCATAGGCCAAAGACAACCGCTAGGTTGAAGAAAAAGATACGATTTCCAACTCCAACTGCTGCCGTTGCAGATTCACCGAGTAGGCTTACCATGAAAATATCCACGACGCCGAGCAAAGCAAAAAGCATGGACTGAAGTGAAACAGGTAGGCCAATCGTAATCAGTTTTTGCCAAAATACTTTATCGATGTATTCGCGTGTTAAGAGCATCGCATTTCTCCTTAAAGATTAATGCGAGTAGTTTATCCTCATGATTTGGCGCTGTATTTTTCAAAGGAATCCAAAACCTTTGTAAAACTCTCTACTAACGCACATGTGAGCCAATAAATCATGGAAGATAAACAAGAACGCTACGCGATTTCAGAAAAAACTTATCAAGAGTTTATTGATCACAGTCGAGTATTAGCACTTGAGGAGAGAGGCATTGTGCAGTGCGGCATTGCCACTTGTCGTGACTTCTTCTCTGTTTATCGTAAAAACCAAAAGAAACACATGCTGCTCTATACGGTGCGTGGTAAAGGGTGGCTAGAGAGTGGGACTTATCGATACGATTTGGAACCGGGCTCGTTGATTACAGTACCCGCAGGTGTTGAAAACGGTTTTGGTATAGAAGAAGAACCTTGGCAGATCGCGTGGCTTTTTCTTGCTACTGATAGAGAGTGGCCGATATTAGAATGTGATGTTCGCTATCAGCTTTCATCTACACCTGAAGTGATGTATGCATGTATCCAAACACTACTACGCAGCATTCACCTTCCAATCGATTATGGTGGTGCGGTAGGTGAGCATAGTGTGGCTCAGTTAGAGCTGATGTTAAACATGCCGCCCTCAGAGTCGATATCACGCAGCCAATTGAGGCTTCGGCGTGTATTTGACCTTGTCCAACGTCAGCTCCATAAGGATTGGAGCGTTGAGCAGGTGGCGGCTCTATATCCATGTTCGGAGCCTCATTTGCATCGACTGACTCAAAAGCAGTTTGGTCGAAGCCCAATGGCACATTTAACGCGTATGCGCATGGAATATGCTGCTAGGTTACTTCGTTCAACAGAATGGCCAATTCAGCATATTGGAGAAATAGTCGGATATCCGACCAGCGCAAACTTTAGTACACGTTTTAAAGCGTGGTCGACCATGACACCAAGAGAGTTTAGAAAAAACGGTAGAGTGGATTGGTACGACGAGGAGTGAATCGTTCTTTTTCTGAACGATAGAGCGCACAAAACTCACCGCAATCCAGAATTTTGTTCTCTAATTGATGAAATAAGTGAAAAATCATTTCGTCATTTTTTGCGATGGTGTTAACGTGAGGTTCGGTACTTGAATTTCAAAGGGTTATGACTTTCATGTTTTCTAATCTCCCAACTCCCGTATTAGATCCTATTTTATCTCTATCCGTTGCATACCGTAACGATGAACGTCCAAACAAGGTTGACCTTGGCATTGGCGTATACAAAAACAGCGCAGGCGAAACGCCGATTATGAAAGCCATTCAAATGGCGCAGGATGTCGTTGTTGAAACTCAAAAAACCAAGTCTTATGTTGGTCTTGCGGGTTGCGAAGAATTTAATAAAAGCATGATCGATTTGCTGCTGACGGGAACGTCTGCAATGGATCGTGTTGCAGCTATTCAAACGCCAGGTGCAAGTGGTGCGCTGCGTATGCTCGGTGATCTAATGAAGATCGCACAGCCAGATACGACGGTTTGGATTTCCAACCCAAGCTACGTAAACCACAAGCCAGTGATGGAAGCAGCAGGCCTTAAAGTTAAGTTCTACCACTATTTCTCTTCGGAAACGAAACAAGTAGACACCGCAAAAATGATGGATGATCTTGCGAAAGCTGGGCCTTCAGATGTGGTACTTCTTCATGGTTGTTGCCACAATCCAACTGGTGCGGATATTGACTTCTCTGCTTGGCAAGCCATTACAGAATTGTCGCAGAAGAACGGTTTCATCCCATTTGTGGACATTGCTTACCAAGGCTTCGGTGATGGCCTAGAAGAAGACGCAAAAGGCCTTCGTTTTATGGCAGATAATGTTGAAGAGATGTTGATTACTACTTCATGTTCGAAGAACTTTGGTCTGTACCGTGAACGAACTGGTGCAGCGATTGTGGTTGGTAAGAACATGCAAGACGTGGCCAACGCAAAAGGCAAGTTACTTACGTTAGCGCGTTCTACTTACACGATGCCACCCGATCATGGAGCGGCTTTGGTTAAGACCATTCTTCAAGATGACAACCTGACTTCCGTTTGGAAGCAAGAGTTGAGTGAAATGCAACATCGTTTGGTTAGTCTTCGTCAAAGTTTGTGTAACGAATTGAGAAACAACCATAATACAGATCAATTTGATTTCATTGAGGGTCACAAAGGCATGTTTACTGTGCTAGGCTTTAGTGGAAACCAAATGGCGCAACTGCGTGAAGATTATGGCATTTATGGTGTTGGCGATGGTCGAATTAACATTGCCGGACTTACCGAAACTCATATTCCATACGTAGCGGACGCAATTAAGAAAGTATCTCAAGCTTAATTGGAGTGTGGATGAAAAACTGGAAACTGATTCTGCCGCTTATGATGAGCGGCAGTTTAATTGCTTGTACGTCAACTCAAACGACGCAGGAACCTGTTGAGCCAGAGTCGCCAAAGGTCGAAGAGCCCGTTAAAGTCGAGCCAGAAGTGAAACCTGAGGTAGATCCAAAGCCAGAGGTGGAGCCCAAACCAGAAGCGAAACCTGAGAAAAAGCAGGAACCAAAGCCTAAGAAGCCAGTCAAGGTCACAAAAACACCCGATGGCATGTTAATTCTTGGTTCTGAAGAATGGGTTTATGTTCCTGAAATTGACCAGACTTTCAAGGCTAGAGTCGATACAGGTGCGACAACATCATCAATTAGTGCGACTGACATTGTTCCGTTTGAGCGTGATGGTAAAGACTGGGTTAAATTTAAGATAGATTTAGGTGACAAAGACACTAAAGAATTTAAAGTACCCGTTGAGCGCTGGGCTAAAGTTAAGCAGTCTTCGTCAGAAGAGGTGGATAAACGAGCGGTGGTAAAAGCCTACATTACCGTTGGGGATCACAAAGAAAAGACAGAGTTTACGTTAGCGGATCGCGGACATATGACGTTTCCAATTTTGCTTGGTCGAAGCTTTTTTAGAGATATCGCCGTTGTGGATGTATCGAAAAAATATGTGCAAGATAAACCTAAAAAAACCGCTAAAAACTGATGTATTACAGCTAGTTTCTGTTACAAGCTAATAATTCGTGATTAACAAAAAATGGCCTCCAAAATTGGAGGCCATTTTATTGAATCATATGCTTGCTTGTGATGCCCTGGTAGTCATGTCCACTAAAATGCAAAACGAGCAGACATTACAATTTGCTGGCCATAGACACCATTATTTTTGAAATCTGCACCAAGCGATAGTTGCTGAGTTGAGTGGAATCGTGCGCCCAGATTGTAAATGGTGTTCGAATCGTCATTATCTATGATTTGGCCGATACGGCCATGGAGCTCAACATTTTGCATAAACCAAATACGAGTGCCAATATTCACTTCCGTGCGCCACTCGTCGCCCACTTTATCACTGCCGTTCTCTTTAATGTTGTGTACCAACATTTGGCCATAAATATCTGCAAATTGGCCTGCTGGCCCATTAAAGCCTATACCACCAGCAATGTCCCAGTCTCCGCTGAATTCACTGTCTGCGCGAGCAATGAAATGGGTATTCTCTGTAAAGTAGGTATTGAACTCGCCACCAAATGTACCAGGGCTAGTGCCCATGCGAAATTCCATCGTGTTGTAGTTGAAATTATTTGCATGTGCGGAAAGTGGCAAAATAGCACACAAACCAAAGGCTGCAACCTTTAGAGCTTTACCTAGCATGGTGTCTCCGGGCAAGATGATTAAAATGAACAAAAAAATGGTCTGCAAAAAGCAGACCAAGATTGATAAAGCTATCATTTTAAGTGCTTGCCGTCACTATTTAGCTGTAATCGTCACTACATCATGTTGATATGCACAGCAATCGGGGTTTGTTTTACATGACCACGAGTTGTTCGACTTCAATCTCTGGTTTGTTCCCGCCTTCAAATTCGCCAAACAGACGGACTTTAGTCGTGTGATCAATCGGAGTATTTAGCTGAATATCGTCATCGAGTTCGACCATCACTTCACCGGAACCATCGCTAAAGACAAACTTATCCGCGCGAACTTGACGCAATAAGTTACCTTCAACGACCACATCTTTTTCAGTAAACATATTGGAGTCGTTTAGCAAGGCATCCAATTTTTCCACAGTGACAGGACCGTTAAACTGCAAGTTTGATTGGTTTTGAGCGTTATCTTTCGCGAACGCGATAGAAGGAGCAATAGCTAAGGCGGCGATTGTTGCGATAATTGTATTCTTTTTCATGTTACATCCTCATCGGTTTGTTTTGATGGGGTCATTAAAACAGGGCTTGTTTGAACCAATGATGATTTCAACATTCATATTCTATTCATTTGCTTGAGTAAGTGGGGACGATGACGTTATGATTGTTCATCTTCCTCTATTCCTTACAAATGTTCATGAAATCAGCGATCCCATCTTTAATGGTTCAAGGCACCACTTCGGATGCCGGAAAAAGTGTCCTTGTGGCAGGTTTATGCCGTGTATTAGCAAGAAAAGGGATAAATGTTGCCCCATTTAAGCCACAAAACATGGCACTAAATAGTGCGGTAACCAAAGATGGCGGTGAAATAGGTCGAGCACAGGCCGTTCAGGCACAGGCGTGTAATATTGAGCCAACCGTACATATGAATCCGGTTTTAATTAAACCTAACAGTGATACAGGTGCTCAGATCATTTTGCAGGGTAAGGCGATTTCCAATATGGATGCGGCTGACTTTCATGATTACAAGAAAGTGGCGATGGACACGGTGTTAGATTCCTTCTCTCGTCTGACTCAAGAATTTGATTCGATCATTATCGAGGGCGCGGGGAGTCCTGCTGAAATCAATTTACGAGAAGGCGATATTGCAAACATGGGTTTTGCTGAGGCCGCTGATGTACCAGTGATCATTGTTGCTGATATTGATCGTGGTGGAGTGTTTGCACATTTGTACGGAACACTTGCGTTACTTTCTGAATCTGAACAAGCGCGAGTAAAAGGATTTGTTATCAACCGTTTTCGAGGTGATATTCGTTTATTGCAATCGGGCCTCGATTGGCTAGAAGAAAAAACAGGTAAACCTGTACTTGGTGTACTTCCTTTTCTTCATGGTTTGAATTTAGAAGCAGAAGACGCGATCACTGCACAGCAAGAGTTGCACTCTGAGGTAAAACTGAATGTTGTTGTGCCTGTTTTAACCCGGATTAGTAATCATACTGATTTTGATGTGCTGCGATTGAATCCAGACATCAATCTACGTTATGTAGGTAAAGGCGAAAAAATAGATAAAGCCGACCTGGTTATTTTGCCTGGGACCAAATCAGTGAGAGACGATCTGGAGTATCTAAGAAGCCAAGGGTGGGATAACGATATCTTGCGTCATATTCGTCTTGGTGGAAAAGTGATTGGTATCTGTGGCGGCTACCAGATGCTTGGAAACTTGATTGATGATCCAAACGGCGTCGAAGGCCAACCAGGTCAAAGCGAAGGACTTGGCTTGCTTGATATCACTACGACGCTAACTAACAGCAAACAGCTTACAAACACACAAGCACAGCTTTCTCTTAACGGCAAAACAGCCAATGTAAAGGGTTATGAAATCCACGTAGGGCGAAGTGAAGTACGGGGCCTGCAACCTCTTACATTCAGTTCCGGTGAAGCGGAAGGGGCGATCAGCGAGTGTGGCCAAATCATGGGAACCTACCTTCACGGGTTCTTTGACGAGGAAGATGTCTTAAGCCTGGTATCAGAATGGGTAAACGGCACCCAAATCAAACAACAAGACTTTGAAGAGTTAAAGGAGCAAGGCATTAATCGCATCGCAGATGCGATAGAACAACATATGCGCCTTGATTTTTTGTTTAAATAGCACATTAACTGATTGAACTTTATATTCAAATAACCTGTTCTTTCGCTTGCCTTGTATTGGAGTATCTCTATGAAAGCATGGAAACAGCATGCTTGCCTTGCGGCAGTATTAAGCATTTCATTTTCAGCAAATGCAGCAACGAACCTAAAAGTGTATGCAGCCTCTTCTATGACGAATGCGATTAACGAGATCGCGCAAAACTTTGAAGAAAAGTATGACGTTTCTATCACACCCGTTTATGGTGGTTCTTCTTCTATCGCTCGACAAATTATCAATGGCGCACCAGCGGATGTATTCATTTCTGCGAACACGAAATGGATGGATTATTTGGTCGATAAAGAGGTCATTTATCGTGACAATGTCACAAATCTAGTGCGCAATAGCTTAGTGTTGATTGCGCCTCAGTCTTCAGAATTAACCTCATTTAACTTTTCTGATGCAAAGGCATGGGAGAAGGCATTGCATGGAAATCGTCTTGCTTTAGGCAATCCGACGTCAGTACCTGCTGGTATGTACGCGAAAGAGTCATTGACTACACTGGGTGTATGGAAAGCGGTTCAAACTCACGTCGCACCAGCAAAGAATGTGCGCTTAGCTTTGGCGTTGGTTGAACGTGGAGAAGCGCCTTTAGGTGTGGTCTACAAAACCGATGCTCAGTTAACTGATAAAGTCAAAATTGTCGGCGAATTTGCGAGTGATACGCATGCGGCTATTGTTTACCCGGCTGCAATTGTGAATGATTCTACTGAGTCGGAGCAGTTCTTCCAGTACCTAAAATCGGACGAAGCCGCACGCGTTTTTGCTCAATATGGCTTTCAGCAATAAACCGGCCTTCAATTATAGGAACGAAGCGTGACAGAACTGGAATACCAAGCCTTAATGTTAAGCCTCAAAGTAGGCTCGTATGCAGTACTTTGGCTGATTCCTCTCGGCGTTTTTCTTGCTTGGCTACTTTCTCGAAAAACGTTCTTTGGTAAATCGATTCTCGATAGCTTAATTCATTTACCACTGGTATTGCCGCCAGTGGTAATCGGCTATTTGTTGTTGATTTCTTTAGGACGACAAGGGTTCCTTGGAAAGTGGCTCTATGAAAACTTAGGGGTAGTCTTTAGCTTTAATTGGAAAGGGGCAGTCGTCGCTTGTATTGTCGTGGCTTTGCCTTTGATGGTTCGTTCAGTACGCTTAAGCTTAGATAGCGTCGACCCTAAATTGGAGCACGCAGCCTCTACGTTAGGCGCTTCTCCTTTAAAAGTGTTTCTCACCGTCACGTTACCACTGACCATTCCCGGAATTATTACGGGCACGATGCTGTCATTTGCTCGTAGTCTTGGCGAATTCGGGGCGACGATCAGTTTCGTCTCTAACATTCCGGGTGAGACCCAAACGATTCCGCTGGCAATGTACAACTTTATTGAAACGCCAGGTGCAGAAATGCAGGCGGCTCGTCTGTGTATCATTTCTATCGCGTTAGCCTTGTCTACATTAATGATCTCTGAATGGCTAAATCGTAAAGCGGCAAGCAGATTGGGTGCGAAACAATGACGATTAAAGTCCAATTTAAACAAATGCTTGGTGAGACTGACTTCGACATCAAACTTAAGTTACCCTGTAACGGAATTAGTGCCTTGTTTGGACGATCTGGTGCAGGTAAAACGACGTTGATTAACATCATCAGCGGATTGGTCACTCCAAGGCAAGGGTATGTTGCGGTTGGTGAGCATGTTTTGTTTGACAGTGAACAGGGAATCAACCTACCAACGCACAAGCGTGGTATTGGTTATGTGTTTCAGGATTCACGTTTGTTTCCTCACTATTCGGTTCAAGGCAATTTGTTATATGGCGTTAAAGAAAAAGATGACGAGTATTTTGATGCAGTCACCGAACTCTTGTCTATCAAACCGTTACTAAAGCGCTTTCCGGTATCACTTTCTGGTGGTGAAAAGCAACGTGTTGCGATTGCGCGCGCATTGCTATCTAAGCCCAATTTGCTTTTGATGGATGAGCCACTTGCCTCACTCGATATGCCAAGAAAGCGTGAGGTAATGCCTTTTCTCGAGGAGTTGTCGGAGAAGGTAAATATCCCTATTATCTATGTCACACACAGTCTCCAGGAAATTTTAAGGCTTGCTCAGCACCTTGCAATTATTGACCAAGGTAAAATTTCGAGTTCAGGTAAGCTTGAGGAAGTGTGGGCTTCTCATGCTATGCGTCCATGGCAATCTTTCTCAGATCAAAGCAGCTTATTTGAAGGCCGGATTGCTGAACATCATGAACGTTATGCACTGACTTGTATCAACCTTGCACCTAATGTATTCCTGTGGGTGCAAAAGATTGACGGAACACCAGACACGCCAATACGCTTGCAAGTGCGTGCCAATGACGTTTCTATCACGCTCGAGCAGCCCAAGGCGACGTCGATTCGAAATATTCTGCCTGCTATTGTCGATTCCATCGAAGTGTTTAACGCAGCCGATGACAAACAGAGTATTAATGTATCACTCAAGCTAGACGAGAAATGTTATTTGTGGGCAACGATCACACCGTGGGCCCTTGACGATCTCAACCTAAAAGTTGGTAGCCGTGTTTTTGCGCAAATTAAAGGTGTCAGTGTGACACAAAAAGATATGGCACTAGCGCCTCATTAACCGTTTAGACTGATTTACGCTTCATGATCAAAAAAGGCCGCAAAGTGCGGCCTTTTTTACTAGAAGAATGTCGGAATTACTTCGCGAATACTTCTTTGAATTCACGCTTAAGAAGTGGGTCACGGCGTGCTTTCTTCAGTTGCTTAACCATGTCTTTCACGCAGTTGTGAAGCACATTATCAAGTAGTTGAGCACGGTATTCTTCTTTATCTTCATCTGTCATGTTTTCTGGCAGATTAAGAGTCGGAAACTCTTCCATCACATTAATACCAGCGAATGCTTGGCCTACAGAAACTAGAGCATGAAACTGTTCAAAGTTGTCTAGAATGTTCTGTGCACTTGCTGGCATTTCGTCCCATGATTCACGTACCGCTTCTTCAGACACTTCATGGATAGAGGTAACCATTTCGAACATTTGCTCTGGAACTTCGTCAAATTCGATAACTTTACGTAGCTCTGGAGAAATGCTGGCTAGATCGATTTTTTTGCTTTCGCTGTTAGTTGCTTCTGACATGGTGTGTCTCTCATTACAAAAAGGCGGGAATATTAATACCAAATGCATCAAATAGCTATACCCATTAACCCGCAAGATGACCAAAGTGAATGAGTTTGTTGAACTTCTGCTCACAGGCCATGATTAGATAGGGTAACGTCCAGTCTAACTGCTTTATGCAATGGATTCCGTGATATTCAAACAAAAATATAGCACTTAATTATGAGTCAAATGCAACAACTCTATGAGTATGGTATATGTTTAATAAAGACATAATTAAAAATGGAACGCGTTATGCAACCGACAGGGACATCGATGCGAATCCTTCTGGTTGACGATGTTCAGCTAGACAGGATGCAGTTGGCTATTCGTCTAAAGCAACTTGGACATATTGTAAAAGCCGTAGGTAGTGGACTAGAGGCGTTAAATACCTACGAGAGTTTTGATCCGGAACTGGTGTTACTCGATATATCAATGCCAGATATGAACGGTTTTGAAGTCTCTCTTCATATAAGAGAAACGTTTCCGGATTGGATCCCAATTATTTTCTTGAGTAGTCACGAAGAGCCAGAAATGATTGCTAAAGCCATAGATGCGGGCGGTGATGACTATTTAATTAAGCCGGTAGATAAACTGGTACTGAACTCTAAACTTATCGCAATGCAGCGTATTGCTCATATGAGACGAGAGCTTAAGCAAGCGACAGCTCAATTGGAGCAGGTTAATCAACTTTTGACTCAGCAAGCGAATGAAGATGGCCTAACCAAACTCTATAACCGCCGTTATATCGACCATAAGTTGGAATCGATGGTTGCATGGCATGGCCGTCACAACATGCCAATGGCTTTGATTCTATTGGACGTCGATTTTTTTAAACCGTTTAATGATAACTACGGTCATATTGAAGGCGACCGTTGCTTACAAGCGATTGCGAATCAACTAAAGGCGACGTTTTGTCGCTCTGGGGAATATGTAGGTCGATATGGTGGAGAAGAGTTTGTTGTGTTGCTAGGGTGTACCGACACTCAAACAGCAGAAAGAGAAGCCGAGCGTATACAAGAGGCTATGTATTTTCTCGATTACCCACATGAGTATTCTAGTGTGTCAAGTAGAGTGACGGTGTCACAGGGTGTTTTTGTTTTTCAACCGACAGGGAAAGAAGTGCAATCAGATTTGTATGCGACAGTTGATAAAGCACTATATACATCAAAATCTTTGGGAAGAAACACACATACTGTGCTTAATTCTTTTTAAAAACAAAATCTTATGAATATTACTCCTTTTGTTGCGTTGTCACTTTTTGGTGGTTATTTTAAAGCTAACTCAAAGTAAGATAGGCAAAACAGTGCGAACGGAATGTCGCAATCGGGCGTATACCTTATACCTTTGATTAGATAGATAACATCGGGATAGTGGCAACGATGAGTGCTGTTATTATGCTGATGGGGAAGTTCGGTTTTGTTTTAAACCCGGACAAGCTTGTTAACTTTCACGATTGGTGAGGGTCTAACGAAGCTTTATGCAGTTACGTCCGGCCTTTTTCGCTTTGTAAAGTGCTTCGTCCGCTAATTTAATGACGTCCAGAGGAGCTTGCCCACTCCGGCTATCAGCAACTCCGAAACTTGCGGTAACAAAAACCGACTTTCTTTTCGAGCTGTTGCTACCACGACGTTTTTGTCCTTGTTTATGGTTCTCAGGGCGAGATTCTTCATCGCGTAATATCATCTCGTATTCTGCAATCGATTTACGAGCTTCTTCCAAAAAGTTCTTACATTCGTCAGCGTATTTGCCTTTAAAAACGATGGTAAATTCTTCTCCGCCAAATCGATAAACTTTTGCGCCGCCTGGGGTTTTAGTGAGGCGCGAAGCGACCATTTTTAGAACGTCATCACCAGTATCGTGACCGTAGGTGTCGTTAAACTTTTTAAAATGGTCAACATCAAGCATTGCGATCGTGAACTTCTTACCCATGTGTTTTAGATCGAGATCAAGTGCACGTCTGCTCGGAATCAGCGTTAGGCTATCGGTGAAAGCCAGTTGATGGCTAGCGGAAGCGGCATAAATAATGATAAGCAGCCCTGTTAGCGTAAACATGGTGCTTGATATGTACTGCACATCAAAGAAAATGAACGTCGCAGACGCCAATACCATGGCAGAGTAGGTCATCGCATGGATAATTTCATTCTTCTTTAAAACAAGAATTCCAAGAAAACAGACAATACCCACGCAATATAAAACAAGAATGAAAGGCAGTTTAGAGACCGTCGGTACAATAAATAAAATACCGCTTGTCCATTGTTCAAACCCTCCTTCAACGTAATATGCTAGCGTTAGATAAGACCAAAGAACGAACATTGCTAACATCAAGATGTAAGTCAACATGGCTCTAGAGTCAAAACCTTCTTTACTAAACAAAAATACCGTAAGAAACGAGACAGGAAGTAACGTGGCTAAAATGGTTAGCTCAAGTAAAGCGGTACCACTTTGAAGCGGGACTTGTAGGCGGTGCTGTATCACGAAATAGGCTAGCAACATTGCCAAGCACACCATGGACTCTCTGCCTTGCTTAAATGAATAACAAAGGAGTAGCGCACAACCTAATAGTATGTACGGCAAGTTTGCGGCAATGCCCCAGTTTGCCTGAGTCATCTGAATAATGCTGTCCATGCCCGAACTCACTATGCCCAGTAGCAAAAAAGGGAATAAGAATCTGAAGCCTGATGAAGTCATTGACGATGAGGACATCTATTACAAACTGCCTGAAAATAGTTGACTATATAATTGGTTAGGTAAATCGTTTTATCAATATGGATATTTATCCGTTATTGAATTTCGAACTTTGAGAACTAGCAAGAATACGTCTATTTGTTCCTTTTCCCAAGTATTTTGGAAGACATTACCGCAAAAAGAGAGAGATTGATTAAATTAAGAGCAATCAATAAGTTGTTATAAACAAGTCGTTGCTATACTCATTTCATAGGAAAAAGGAGATTTACAGATGCAGATAAGCTCAGATGTGCACAATTACATGGAAACATTAGTAGGTCAGGTTCTCAGTTTGCCCGAATTTTTAGAACAGTATGACAACGAACAGTTAGCCGATATTGCTTGCCTTGCGCTTATCCAGCTCAAGCCTGTCTATATCCGTTATGATATTGATTTTTTGTCTTCACTTCCTGAACAAAAATTAAGCCAGTTTAAGCAAAGCGCGGATATAGCGGTGAAAAACGCCGCAGAAATGGTGAAAGAAGACAGGCGTAAGAACCGAGAGTATGATGTGCCTGTAATTTTTTCCCATACTAGTTATGATGATGACAAAGAGTTGGATTGGTATGAAAAACCGATCCTTAACGTTAATATTAAGTAAGAGTCGCTCAGTTGACTAGTGAGCTGACCCAAGGAGGAATCGTGGGATTTTTTTCGCGTTTGTTTGGTGGTAGTGAGAAAACGGTTGAAGCCAAAAATATCGAACCAGTTGAATATAAAGGTTTCCTTATTTACCCAGAGAGCCTTTCAGAGGGCGGACAATATCGCATCGCTGGTCGAATAGAAAAGCATGACAATGATGAAGTGAAAACACATCGGTTTATTCGCTCCGATTTGCTTGGCTCAGAGCAAGATGCCAATGACCTTATGTTGAAGAAATCTCAAATGTTTATTGATCAAATGGGCGATAAAATCTTCGACTAGCAATTTACTGCAATTTGATTCCAGTCATCTTAAAAAGAGCCATTAGTGTATATGCTAGTGGCTCTTTCTTTTTAACGCTTAAATCTCTGTTAAGTCAGTATTTAATCGTTACCTGGTTAGACCTCAGTCTAGTACGGTGTTGCGTTGTTATTTTTCGTGCACAGAGCGACAATCATTCATTACTTAGCGTTATATGTAATGAAATTTAGTATTTAAATTACAAAACACTTGAAGTAATGAGACGCGTTCGATACAAACAGAATAATAACAGGGCTGTTAGTCAAGGTGTTATTGTGCAAATGGGTGTCCCCAAACATCATCTTTCGTTTGCAATTGTCTTGCGTGGTAAACAGATAGAAATAAAAAAGAATTAGAGTAGAGCGACGCTCTGTTTTGGGACTAATTTATTGATATGTATACAAGGAGTATGCGTTTTGCAAATCGGTGTACCTAAAGAGATACTCGCGGGTGAATCGCGAGTGGCTGCATCGCCGAAGTCGGTTGAGCAGTTAATAAAATTGGGATTCGATGTCGCGATTGAATCCCAAGCGGGGGTGCTAGCGAGTTTCGATGATGCCGTTTATGAAGCAGCTGGTGCGAAAATCGTTTCTAGTGAAGAAGTTTGGGCATCTGGCCTTATTTTAAAAGTTAATGCGCCAATTGTGGATGATGAGCAAGGCATTGACGAAATTGCGTTACTGCAAGATGGAGCAACACTGGTTAGCTTTATTTGGCCGGCTCAAAATGCTGAGTTGATGGAACAACTTTCCAGTAAGAACATTAACGTTCTTGCCATGGATTCCGTTCCTCGTATCTCACGTGCACAAGCCTTAGACGCGCTATCTTCGATGGCTAATATCGCTGGTTATCGTGCAGTGGTTGAGGCAGCTCATGAGTTTGGTCGTTTCTTTACAGGTCAAATTACGGCTGCCGGTAAAGTACCTCCAGCGAAAGTATTGGTTGCGGGTGCTGGCGTCGCTGGCTTGGCGGCTATCGGTGCTGCAGGTAGCTTAGGTGCCATTGTCCGTGCGTTTGACGTCCGCCCAGAAGTAAAAGAGCAAGTTGAATCGATGGGCGCTGAGTTCCTGACCGTTGACTTTCAAGAAGAGTCAGGCTCTGGGGATGGCTACGCAAAAGAAATGTCTGATGACTTCAACAAAAAAGCGGCAGAGTTATACGCAGAGCAAGCTAAAGATGTTGATATCATTATTACGACCGCGCTCATCCCTGGTAAACCTGCGCCGAAGTTGATCACCAAAGAAATGGTCGACAGCATGAAAGCGGGCAGTGTAATTGTCGACTTGGCAGCTGCTAATGGTGGTAACTGTGAATATACAGTGAAAGACCAAGTTATCATGACGGATAACGGCGTAAAAATTGTTGGTTACACTGACATGGTTGGTCGTTTGCCAACACAATCTTCTCAGCTTTACGCGACAAACCTTGTCAATCTTCTAAAACTGCTGTGTAAAGAGAAAGATGGCAACATCAATATTGATTTTGAAGATGTTGTTATCCGTGGCGTTACCGTGGTGAAAGAAGGTGAAGTTACTTGGCCAGCGCCACCAATTCAGGTTTCAGCTCAGCCGCAAGTGAAACAAGAACAGCCTGTGAAGCCAGAGCCTAAAGTAGAAGAACCTACGTCTCCAACGAAGAAAATTATTGGTATGGCAGCGGCTGTTGGAGCCTTTGCATGGGTTGCATCGGTTGCTCCGGCAGCGTTTCTTTCTCACTTTACTGTATTTGTTCTAGCGTGTGTTGTCGGATACTACGTAGTATGGAATGTTACCCATGCACTTCATACTCCACTAATGTCAGTAACGAATGCTATCTCTGGCATTATTGTCGTTGGTGCATTACTGCAAATTGGACAAGGTAATGGCGTCGTTTCATTCCTATCTTTTATTGCCGTATTGATCGCGAGTATCAATATCTTCGGTGGTTTCACCGTCACCAAGCGTATGCTTGAAATGTTCCGCAAAGATAAATAGGAGTCACAATGTCTGCAGGATTAGTACAAGCAGCTTACATTGTTGCTGCATTATTTTTCATCATGAGTTTGGCGGGACTTTCAAAGCAAGAGTCTGCTCGTAATGGTAACTACTACGGTATCGCTGGTATGACGATCGCGCTGATAGCGACGATCTTTAGCCCAGATGCGCAAGGTTTTGGTTGGATCATTATCGCGATGGCGATAGGTGGTGCGATCGGTATTTTCTATGCGAAGAAAGTAGAAATGACCGAGATGCCAGAACTGGTTGCGATTCTACACAGCTTTGTAGGTTTAGCTGCGGTTTTAGTTGGCTACAACAGTTACCTAGATGCGCCAGAAGCAGCAACACATGCTGAGCATGTTATCCACCTTGTAGAAGTATTCTTGGGTGTGTTCATCGGTGCCGTAACTTTCACCGGTTCAATTGTCGCATTTGGTAAGCTGCGTGGTGTGATTTCTTCGTCGCCACTTAACCTGCCTCATAAGCACAAAATGAACCTCGCAGCGGTTGTTATTTCTACGCTTCTTATGATCTACTTCGTAAAAGCAGATGGCAGCATGTTCGCTCTTATTGTGATGACTTTGATCGCGTTCGCATTCGGCTACCATTTAGTCGCTTCAATCGGTGGTGCTGATATGCCAGTTGTTGTCTCTATGTTGAACTCATACTCAGGTTGGGCAGCAGCGGCAGCAGGTTTCATGCTCGCAAATGATCTATTGATTGTAACAGGTGCTTTGGTAGGTTCATCAGGTGCGATTCTTTCTTACATCATGTGTAAAGCAATGAACCGTTCGTTTATCAGTGTTATTGCCGGTGGTTTTGGTCAAGAGATAGTGATTTCAGGTGACGAAGAGCAGGGCGAATATCGTGAAACAACGGCTGAAGAAGTTGCAGAGATGTTGAAGAACTCAAAATCAGTAATCATCACTCCAGGATATGGCATGGCAGTAGCTCAGGCACAATACCCTGTTCATGAAATTACTGATGTACTTCGTTCACAAGGTATTGAAGTTCGCTTTGGGATTCACCCAGTAGCGGGTCGTCTACCGGGGCATATGAATGTGTTACTCGCTGAAGCAAAAGTACCGTATGATATCGTTCTTGAAATGGATGAAATCAATGATGACTTTGCAGAAACCGATACCGTATTGGTTATCGGTGCTAACGATACGGTCAACCCAGCCGCACTGGAAGATCCGAACAGCCCAATCGCTGGTATGCCCGTATTGGAGGTATGGAACGCGAAAAACGTAGTGGTATTCAAGCGCTCAATGAACACTGGTTACGCAGGAGTACAGAACCCACTGTTCTTCAAAGAAAATACATCAATGCTATTTGGTGATGCGAAAGAAAGTGTTGAGTCTATTTTTAAAGCACTTTAACCATTCTTGATTTAAAACTATACAGGGTCAGCAATCGCTGGCCCTTTTTTGTTCCGTTTCAATGTTATAGTAATGCAAATCCTTCTGTTAGCAGATGTCAATTGCTTGTAGATTGATGTATAGTTTTGGCTAATGTAACAAGTGACGGTAACAGTTTGATTAAAAAGTTTTTGCTCGGTTTTGCAACTGTATTGCCGCTTTTTTCGGCACCTGCATTTTCCGATTCACTACCAGAAAGAATAGATACGTTTACAGAGCTATTTAACTATGAAGTAGCTCTTAAGTCGTACGATATTCGTATTCTGCAATCAAATTATCCTACCAAGTTACTTGCGCCAGATTCGCTTCTGCCGCAAACGTCTGACTATCCGTTAAAAGATATCCAACAGCTTTACAGCTTGGCGAATACTTGTCGTGGCAAATTACCATTAAGTCCTTTAATTACTGAGCCTTTAGTATTTACAAGAGCGATTTGTAAAGGGACGCAGCTGACACCTCGTTGGTTCTCGCGTAGTGGTCTCATTCACCCTGGTGGTGGGACGTACGCGGCACGTTATGTGGATAAGTATCCAGAACTCAAACCCAAACTATCTCAGTACATGCATATAAAAGAGCGTGATAACGAGGAAGGGGATGAGTTGCTAGAAAGCTTGAAAAACATGGATGACGACGCCATTAATGCTTTGATTGCAGGCGCGAGCATGTTTATTGAAGGTAACGAACTTTGGCTAAGACGTGGTGACCGTTACTTTGTTTTCGAGAAAGATATCTGGCAAGAGAACGTAGCGAATGCGGGTCTGTCATACGCTCTAGCCTCTCAAAGCAAAAGTTGCTTTGTTAAACGAGGCAATATTTGTTGGGATGTAGAAGATCACTCGCAAGTTTTGCGGATCAGTATGATCATACTGGTAATCGCCAATATTCTTTTGGTGATTGGTTGGGCGGTGTACCGTTGGAATAGCAAGCGAGAAGAACTACGTAGTAGAATGCTCGTGTTGCAAATTTTAACGCATGAGCTCAGAACACCGATTGCATCTCTGTCACTAACGGTTGAAGGCTTTCGTCGAGAGTTCGAGCATTTGCCTGAAAGTGTGTATGACGAATTCCGCAGATTGTGTGAAGATACGCGCCGCCTGCGTCAATTGGCAGAAGCAAGTAAAGATTATTTGCAATCTGATAACCAAATGCTTGCAACAGACTGGGTACCATCCGTTGCAGATTGGTTAGAATTTAAGATCGAAGAAGAATTTGATAGTGCCGTGCTTTTTAACATCAATGAAGATGTGGCTGCTAAAGTTAATGTGTACTGGTTAGGAACTTGTATCGATAACTTGCTTCGTAATGCGCTTAAGTACGGTGTCGCACCGGTTGAATTGGATGTCTCAACTAGTGAAGAAAAAATAGTATTCCAAGTCCGAGATGCAGGAGGCCTAACGGCTAAAGATTGGGCAAATTTGAAGAAACCGTTCGTAAGTAAGAGCGGGTTAGGACTTGGATTAACAATCGTTGAATCTATGGTAGGCCGCATGGGCGGAAAAATGTCCTTAATGGGACCACCTACAACTTTTATATTGGAGATACCTTGTGAAACAGACACTGCTTCTCGTTGAGGACGATAAAAACTTGGCTGACGGCCTGTTAGTAAGCCTGGAACAAGCAGGATATGAGTGTTTACATGTGGAGCGTATTGCAGACGTAGAGCCACAATGGAAAAAAGCTGACTTGGTAATTCTCGATCGCCAACTCCCAGATGGTGACTCTGTACAATGTCTCCCAGAATGGAAACAGATTAAAGACGTACCAGTTATCTTGTTAACGGCACTTGTTACCGTAAAAGATAAAGTTGCAGGCCTTGATTCCGGCGCGAACGACTACTTAACAAAGCCTTTTGCTGAGGCGGAGCTTTTTGCGAGAATCCGTGCACAGCTACGAGCACCGGATTCAGCAGAACAAAGCAACGCTGATAAAGTGATTACAAAAGACTTAGAGATTGACCGCTCGACTCGTGAAGTGACTTATAAAGACGAGCTAATTACGCTTACTCGAACAGAGTTTGATTTGCTGCTATTTTTGGCGTCAAACTTAGGTCGCGTGTTTACTCGTGATGAGCTACTTGACCACGTTTGGGGTTACAATCACTTCCCGACAACACGTACGGTTGATACACATGTACTACAGCTTCGTCAAAAACTGCCAGGACTGGAAATTGAAACACTTCGTGGTGTTGGCTACAAGATGAAAGCATAAGTCGTAATGAAAATACTACTCCCTGTAGTTCTCTCATTAGCGTTAGTGAAACCAGTCCATGCAATGGACTGGTTTCAAACTAACACGCCTTTAACACAGGCACATCAACACTTACTTGAAGATGATCTTGCGGGTATGTTCAACTCTCTTGTTGAACTCTGGCAAACGGAACCAAGTAAAGATTTGACTCCTCACCTTAATGATCTTCTTGGTCAGTCACTATCTAAAAACTGTGGCAAGGCTCTCACTGGTGTAACGCTGCCTGATTGGATAAGTGGTGTGAACGTTATTCGTCAGACTATTCAAAGCCCTGGGCGAGATACATTTAGATTGGTAATCAAGCTAAGAGCTACAACTGACATCGAAAATATTTCATTTAATCGATGGGTGGATGATTCTATATCCGCGGACAGTTCATTCAGCTATGAACAACAGCCGAACGGGACAGAACTTGCCAACGAGCGTAGTTACTCGAAACGCTATAACTTAACCGGTAAGCTTGAAGCTGGTTTATATCACTTAACCGTTGTTTCTACTGATAAACAAGAGTATCGAACTTGGGTAATACTTGGAGATTCAAACTCTTCTCAATATGTTCGTTGGACATCTAAAGAGAATTGGAAAGTAGAAAAGAGCGCACTTCGTAATCCCCATTGTCCATTACCGCAACTTGAAGTCGGTTTGTATGACTACATTGATGGCCAGTACGAGCAAATGTGGAAAAAGACTTACGAGTCTAACTATCCAAATTCATTGGAGCTAGCGGGTGTCCCAAACGATAGATACGTATTGGCGGTAAGTATCAATAGTCGCCGTTGGCAGGGCGATATAATTGTTGAGCAGGCTCAAACTATTAGCCGAACCTATGATCTTTCCCAGGAAGAATAGTTAAAGAAATACTACTTGTGCCGATAAAGGTTCAGGACGAACTAAAATCACAAGTGTAGTATGAAAAACAAATATAAAATTCTTGCCACTTCTGTTGCTACTATTCTTTTCGCTAATGCTGCCTCTGCTGCTACTTATGCGATAGAGGCTCGTAGTGATGCAATGGGTGGTGTTGGTACCGTATCAGCAACTTATCTAACTGCGCCTTTTTTCAACCCCGCTCTTACTGCGATTTATCGTCGAAATGACGATGCAGGCATGATCGTGCCAAGTTTTGGTGGCAGCTACGATGATCAATATGATCTAGTTGATGAGATCGAACGCATCAGCAAATTAACAGACGTCGATGAAATCAAAAAATCGATGGATGCTATCGATGGGAAAAAGACAGACTTTGATCTTGGTGGTGTCGTTGCCATTGGTATCCCCAACAAATTCTTATCTGCAACTGCATACGGTAAGCTATACACTGAATCATTCGTACAACCAAATGTTGATACCTCAGGTACTAATCCATTAGATGATAGCTATGTACAAGGTGTTTCTATTGGCGTGGCTGAAGCTGGTATTTCACTTGCTAAATACACTAATTTCATGAACCAACACCTTTCTTTTGGTGTTACTCCTAAACTTCAGCGTATATACACGTACTCATACGCCACGAGTTTTCAGAATTTTGATACTAAAGACTTACGTGAAAATGAGACCGCGGAAACGATGTTTAACTTAGACGCAGGCGCACTTTGGTTCTTTGGCCCATATCGTCTCGGTATTTCAGCGAAAAATTTGATCGGAAGAGACGTTAAAACAAAATCATTCCAATATGGCAGCGATACGATAAAATCATACGAATATAGCATGCGTCCTGTATACACCGTTGGGGCAGGGATTGTTGCCGATTACTTTACGATGAGTGTTGACTACGATCTTAACGAAGAAAAACGTTTTTCATCCTTTGATGATAATACGCAAATGATTCGAGCTGGTATTGAATTTGATATTTTGCGTCAAATGGCATTACGAGCAGGGTATATGAAGAACTTAGCTCGAAGTAAGGACGAAGGAACCATTACTGCTGGTATCGGGTTGTCTCCACTTAAGTTGTTCGAATTGGATATCGCAGCTCAGTACACAAACGAGAACGCTATGGGTGCATCCATTAATTTCCTTGCTACCTATTAATTGAATCGTTATAGTCAGCTCCTCAAAATGAGGAGCTTTTTATGTTTGACGATTTACCCCCTCTATCTCACCAAGAACAACAACAAGCTGTAGAGAGAATTCAAGAATTGATGGCGAAGGGCACAAGTACTGCAGAAGCTATCAAAATTGTTGCCGAACGGATTCGTTCTGAGTACGCAGAAAAACAACAGCAACAAAACTAATCAATTCATGGACAGGGC
Organism: Vibrio sp. Vb1729; assembly: GCF_033338655.1. Lineage (NCBI taxonomy): Bacteria > Pseudomonadati > Pseudomonadota > Gammaproteobacteria > Vibrionales > Vibrionaceae > Vibrio > Vibrio sp. Vb1729. The sequence goes on from NZ_JAWOTB010000008.1 coordinate 82,871, forward strand.
ATACGCCCTGTTTTTTTGCCTTTCTATTTTCTATTCCTTTACACTCCCAAACACCACCCTGGTTACGCTGTAACTAAAATTTACTATACCTCTATGATTGTAATCTTGTGCAATTACCTTTAAAACTAAATAGCGGGTTAGTAAAATTTTACCTCATCATATTAACCTTGGCTTACACAGTGCAGGTAGTTAGGCATTTTTTAAAGAACTTATAAGTTAAACTCTATTATATCAATTGTTTACCTCGGTCTTTTAATCTGCCAACCATATTGGTCGCGATTGATCTTGTAATTTAATTACAAAGCCCAAGAGAGCTTCGTTCTCAGACAGAAGATTATGCTAAAAAAAGAAAAAAAGAGACACCGTAACTTATAACGATAATTAAACTAGAGTTATTAAATAAGCGATATAAGAACAGTAAGCACTCGCAGACATATGTAATAGATGAATCGAAATTCATCTTATTGAGCTGCTTTTTTAGCCGAAATACGTCTCCTGGATTTGAGCGGAGCGTTACATATTGAATATGCTTAATCTAAAGTAGTTTTACTAAACTAGGCGACGTTGAAGTGGGTAATATGAATCCTCAAGAGTAGTAGAAATCAAGAGCAGTAACGCGCATTACAACGTAACGTTTCCTGGCATCCTTCCTGTTAAATAGTCCGATAATTAGAGAAGAAATTGGAAAAACATCGTTGATCTTTGGATGAGAGGAAGCAACAAGGTTGTAATGAAAACTATTTGCCTGTTTTACACTAAACTCCTTTAACTATCATGTAGCAGTAGTTTTGATGTTGTGTTCGCTCTATGTGGACTAGACTTAATATGAGAACAAAAACTAACCTAGGGAGGAATGATGGGTTATAAGCACGTTTTGGTTGCTGTCGACTTATCTCAATCTAGCCAAGCCGTTATCGAAAAAGCAATAATGCAAGCAGATAACTCAAGCAGCAAACTCTCATTTGTTTACGTAGATGTTGATCGCATAGTCATGGAAGCGAAGGAAGAGCAAGAATTGGAAAGAAGGCTGCAAGAGCTCGCTGATAAATGCTTATATCCAGTAAACGAGACCATGGTAGTAATCGGCGATCTTCATATAAAACTATCGGGAATCGTCAAAAAAGAGGGGATAGACTTAGTTGTATGTGGTCATCATCACAACTTATTGAGTCGCTTTTTTTCATCGATACCAAAGGTTGTGAACGAGGTTGAAGCTGATTTATTAATCGTCTATTTAGACGAGTGATCGACAACTCTTGTTCGCACTCATCATTTTTTGTCACTAACAAGCCGAACGTTTATGTTCGGCTTGGTGTATCGGTGATAATAAAAGTTTTTAGCCAGGAATGATTGATGCCTCATGAGATAAAACAGATGCAGACTCCGCGTTTGACTGCAGATCAAAATGTACGTTAACTTGCACGCCTTCTCGCTCAAAAGTGACATCATCAAAATCGGTCATAGCGATTTTGAATCCATTTCTAGCAAAAAAGCCAGTCACCATAGTTCGCTGCTTAATTTCTAATGCAGACGCGAGTAGCTTATCCATGGCATTCTCCTTGGTTATTGTGGGGATATGGGTAGAAGATACACATAGATTGGTATGAAATCAATTTTATATAAAGTTGCTTTTGATGAAAATTTTAATGTAAGTCAATCTATCATTTACCCCACGTGATTTATTCCACGCAAAACCTTGATAACAAAGCGGAAGAGCATCCCACATTGTGATAGCAAGCATAAAGATGGGGGGTTAATAAATGCCGCTGAAATAATATGTTACAAAAATTAGCGTTAGGCCTAGTTGAGTAGACAACGCAAAATTCTAAATCTGAACAACCGCCCTAAAATGACTCACTCTTCAATACTTGTGATAACTCAGACCGAATAAAAGTAGATATCTCAGCTAGCTTTCTTGGCAAAGGGTTTTGATAAGGGTAGGCAATATACATGGAACGTTCTATATCAAAAGTTTGCGATATTCGGATGTTTTTGTCTATATAGTTACTTTTAACAAGATAGTTTGGAATGACACCAACCCCAACTCCCTCAGAAACAAAGTTTATTAAAATAGAGGTGTTATCAACTTCGATAACATCAGTATATTGATTTTTAATTGATTCCTTATTCGAATGATGTTTGTAGATTAATAGTGTTTTGTTGTTGGCATTACTTACCCTAGATATCAAAACATCACTATAATCACCAATTTTATGTGCAATAAGAGTGTCATCAATAACATTATTAAGCCTAATCGCTAAATCTACATTGCTTTCTAATAAATTTTCTACATTGTTACTTGACGATATTTCAAAATCAACTTTTGGATATCGTTCTTTTAAGTCTTTAAGAACAGAACCAAAAATAGAAGAGGCTATAGAGTTGGGCATTGTGATTTTAAACTTTCCATCAATGCATTCACTCAACGAGCTAGCTCTGTAATTTAACTCGTGCAAACTCTCTAACGTCTTGATAGCAAGCTCTCTAATGCTTTCGCCATGATCAGTTAAAACGAGTTTCCTTGTTGTTCTGTGGACGAGTGTTACGCCAAGTTGTTTTTCTAATGCAGCTAGCTGCCTGCTGACTTGAGCTTTCGACTTTCCAAGTTCTTTTGATGCCGATGTAAGAGAGAGGTGTTTACAAATGGCTGCAAAGCAGATCAACTCATTGTTCATCAATTCCATGATTGTTACCTTTTTGCAACTCTGAGTCACGTTGTCTTTTAACTGGTGGGAAAGTATAACTTGCATCATCGGAGGGGGACAATGATATTTAAAAGCCGCCATGAAATAATGGCAGACTACTATCTTAATAAAACCATATTGGATATTAAGTTAAACCAATATCCTGAAGAAATTAACTCAATCGGATTAAATATAGAAAATAAAGATTTAAAAATAAAGAATTTGTCTCGTGAAATTACTAAGTTGGATTCGGTTGATTTAATTGTTGATTGTGCATCATTGATAATGACTCATTACATATCGAAAAAAAGTAATAATAAAAGTTGAAATTGATTTTTTAAATTATAAAGTTAAACGTGTAAGGATATTAAAATATGAAGACTGCAATACAAAATTCGAAAAGATCTGTTTATCAGAAAGATACATTGTATAGAATAATAAATAATATTAGTACTTTGTATACCAAATCACTAGTAAAATTATTTGGTGAAGAGTTGAGAATCCATCATTGCAAACATAAGATTAATGTAAGAACCACTAACGAGTTGAGTGAACATATGAAGAAAGATCTAGGTATAGATTGAAAAGTAGAGAGTTTACATCTGTTAGATTCCTTGTTCCTATAAAGATAATCTAGTACTTACACGTTAGGGTTAAGCAAACGCGTATCCATGTTGACTCATATTGAATGAGCAAGATGCAAAACCAACGTGCATGGTGTCGGACGTAACCAAAGATACAGTTCAAGTGGTCGCTGTGGTGGAATCGAAGTTCATGGCCCATACAAGACAGCTGATGAAGCTTGCAAGGAAGCAAAAGCCAAATACGGTGTAACTAAACTGACTTCACCAATGCTAATCTTCTAACCCTTAAGTTCGCATTATATGTGAAAGGGTTAATATAGATTAGACAGGGGCGCCTGCTTGTAAGGCATTGATTAAGCGGGGATTATTGTACTTATCATCTATCAAACCGAACACCAAATTTTGATCATCTAGTTCCAGTAAGTCAGCGATTTTAAAGGCTATTTCCCAATCCATAGAACAGCTACCCGCGCGCCAGTGGGCTACGCGACTACGACCAACGCCAAGTTTCTGAGCTAGTTTGTAGTCTGAGCCCAGTTCGTACTTAGCTTTTACTCTGTCTAAAAGTATGTTTGTGTAGTTCATTTAGTAACTGTTTAAAAAAGAAACAAGATTGTTAAATTGTAGAGCATCTTACGTGCTATTTCAGTAGTTTAACTCGTTTGTACGTTTAAAATAATTCGTTTACGGTTGCCATGTTCAAAAAAGAGACAGCTTGCGGAGGCTATGAACATGGAACGTATAATCTCAAACCCAATTCACTTACCTTGCCCTGATATGGCAGGGTGTGCAAATCCAGACCCAATCAAAACGGCTAAATCACTGCGTAAAATCGCAGAGTTACGCGAGAAGTTCGCCGAGCAATTCCCTAAGAAGAAACAGACGTACATTCCTACACGTTTTCGTCAGGGGGTTGTAGCATGAATCTTAGTATCTGGAAATCGCGCCGCAATCAGCGCCAACTTGTTGCATCACAAGACAACGGAACTCATATCTACTTCGATAGTTTTGAGCTTGAAGCCGTTGAAGCCTCGCTTTGGCTCTACCAAGGAATGACGCTTGTCGCTTGCATCAAAGCACAAAACGACACGTTAGCCGATATTACGACTACCGCTAATCGCATGGCGACACTTGGCGCGCAAAACAACGGCCAACCACTACACGAAATCCGCAAGCAAGATGAAGCGCCCCAAGTGGGCGCGGATTCTTCCCTTTAATCAGGGGGATGCATGGACTTCGACACCAAAGCCATAGAAATCAAAATGGCGGGCAAGACGTTCGCCAATGATGCCATTCATCAAAGTGCCTTTTCACGCCGATTCTTCCCACGCTTACCCGCGATAGTTCGCAATGATGTGCGCCGTAAAGTAGAGGCGCGCACACAGCGCCAAAACGCCACACGTGAAAACGTGATTAAAACCGCCAAAGACGCGGTGAAATTTGGCTTGAAGTGCGCACACCATATCGAGAATCGTTACTCGTTTGTTGACAGTCGAAAGGGCGCGCATAGCGAGCCATTGACGCACAATATCTTGATGCGTGACGATGCGCTGACTAAGTTCGCGGAGAAGTACGCCGACCAATGCGCCGAGGTTTTATCAAGCCTAAATGCCGAGGGTTACGCCTCATTTGTTGAGGCGTTGGCCGCGGTTTATTCTGAGCAAAAAGCGTTACTTAAGACCATTCACATCAAGCCGCCGTACGTGAATTTCAAAGTGAAAGACGTTGAAGTGTTAGAGCAAATGCTAACAGCCGCGGTACTCAAAATGCAGTCGGAAAAGTGGGTCGAACGTCGTTTGCTGCGTCTGCGTGGTGACTACATCGAGTACGCACAAATCACCATGAGCCGTGTGGGTGACAAAGGCCATCAGAGCAAATACGTGTCAGAGATTTCCTTTAGTAACTGGAAGCGCAAGCAACGTGAATCCGAGAAATACATGAAGTCGATGAGCGTGTACAACGCGGAAACAGGCGAGCACTTTCCATTAGAGGAAGTGGCAAAGCGCACCATTGCTAACCCTGAGAACCGCCGTATTGAAATGATGGTTCGCTCACGTGGCTTTGAAGAACTGGCCGACGAACTGGAATACACCGCGCTTTTCATTACGTGGACACTGCCGAGCCGTTATCACCGCAATTCACCGAAGTGGGACGGTTCAAGCGTCAAAGACGGACACGCCGAGTTAATGCGCCAATGGTCACTTGCTCGCGCTAAGTTGGCAAAGTTAGAGATTGAATACTTTGGCTTTCGTGTGGCCGAGCCACACAAAGACGCAACCAGTCACGCGCACTATTTCTTGTTTTGCTCTCACAAAGACAAAGCCAACATCATTCGTATTCTCCGCGGTGAGGCGATTGCGCCAGACCGTGAGGAATTAGGCGACGACATCACGCCACGCTTTGACGTAAAAGAAGCCGACCCAAGCAAGGGCGGCGCAACGGCGTACATTGCCAAGTACGTCTCGAAGAACATCAACGGTAAACACATGCCAGACACCGAAGCAGAAGAAAGCGCATTTAAAGTGCGCGCTTGGGCGTCGGTACATCGCATTCGCCAATTTCAGCAATTTGGTGGTGAGCCTGTTTCCTTGTGGCGCAGTTTACGCCGAGCGACAGCCGAACAAACCCAGAAAGATGATCAGCTAGAAGAACTGAGACAAGCGGCAGACTCATCCAAATGGGCGCTGTTTTGTCAGTTAGCTAAGGGCGCTAAGTTGGCTTACAAAGAAAACAAAAACGACTACGGCGAACCAATCAAAAAAATCATTGGTTTTGAGTGGTGCGGTCAAGTCATCGAAACCGCTAGCGAGTGCTATTCGCTCGTTCAGACGAAAGACGTAAAGCGTCTTTTAAAAAGTCGCGGAGCGACGTCTTGGAGCACTGAAAATAACTGTAACTCCCCACTCATTACAGAGTTGAAGAAGCTCACCGGATGGAGCTTTGAGGGAGTGAAATGTCTATTAGAGCCGTTGGCGAATGGGGCGACGGTTTCCATCGACCAATATTGTTCAATCAAATTACAAAACAACACATTACGACTGATTTAACCCGTTTGGGATATTGCTTGCGACAACGATTTCAGCAACTAGGTAAGGACAACCCAATGAGCAACATCGACAAAATCACCCAAGAAATGGAAGCCGAAGTGAAGCGCAGCAAAGGCGGCGTGTTTTGGCGTCTCATGTTGGTCTGGATGAAGGAAGTCAACAAACAGATTCAGAACAAACCAAACACCGATGAAGAACTAGCCGAGGCTTAAACAATGGAAATGCTATCTCTTAAAGAATGTCAGCAAGCAATGGCCGCGCTCGATGCGGCCGACAAACTCAACGCCAGTGTGGAAAAGGAGTTGAGCCAATTTAAAAACATGGACACCAACGCGATTATCAAGCGCGCAAGCAAGATGCTCATGACGGGTAACTTTTCGCTTGAAGCGTTCGGGTTAAATCCGACGCTGTTCGACCAAATCGAGCAGCTTACCAAGCTCAACAACAAGGTGCGTGAAAAGTATCGTGGTTGTGTAAAAGGCAACATGCAGCAATTGGAAACAGTCGAGGCGGCCGCCGATGAGTAAACACCCAAACCCAATTCGCGGGCACGTATCGTGCCCCGTTTGTAGCTCGGCTTCTACCGTGCATCGAGTCGGTGAGGGCAAGCTCATTGCCGAGGGCGAACCCACCAAAAACGGGCGCAACTTAGGACTGCTGTATTACAAGTGTCCGAGCTGTGGCAACAGCCCAATGAGCAAGAGCATTAACGCTTTTGTAGAAACTAACATGGTTGACTCGGTTGAACAGTTAGAAGTGGGTGACGCTGTCATAATTGAGACTGAATCGCCAACGGTTGAACCAGTACCCGAAACAGTTGCAAGCACTGATACGCCTAGCGTTGAAGTAATTGAACAAGTGGAAGCGTCAAGCGTTGAAAGCGAATCTGAGCCAGTACCAACGCCCGTTAAAAAACCGCCGTTTCCGGTTAGAAAAGTCTTAGCGGGGATAGCCTTTGTCGCCTTGCTGATTTGGGCGATTCGTCAACTGATGCCAACCAAGAAACCAACCGAACCAGATACCGAACAAGGGGAACCAATCAATGCAGGATGAAATGGAAAACCAACCAGAGCTAGATGATTGGGGCGACTTTTCCGCGGTTATCAGTGGACTGGAACAAACCGAAGTCAGCGAGTTAACCGACTTACCAACCGAAGCGGCCAACGAGGACAACTACCAACCCGCGGGAGAAATGTTTGAGGGCGCGTTGTCGGTGCTGTTCACCATTGCCGAACAAGCGACGTCGATTATTTCCGGTGTGGATTTTGAGTTTGATGAAAAAGGCAAAGCGGCGGTGATTGATGCGGCGTTGCCCGTATTGGAAAAGCACAGTGATAGCGTGTCGTCGCTGTTTGGGGATTACATGCAAGAAGCCGTGCTCGGCTTGGCGGTGTTGTCTCTAGTCTACAGTGCCAAGAAAACCATGGCATACCAAAAAGAGCTATTAGCCATCGAGGAGGAAAAACAGCGTGAGCAAAAAGAAAAAGACGCCGCTTAAATTCCCCAATCCGGTCAACTCCAATCCGTCACACGATGCTGAACATGTCATCTACGTGGCGGGCACGGGCGGGGGTAAAACCTCCGCCGTTAAGCACTTAGGTTTGGTGCCAAAAGCCGCGCAAGCGGTTTTTTTTGACCCTTACCGCAACTACGCGGGGGCGAAATTCCGCGGCCAACAATGTCTTGAAACCAGTTCTCGCGTGGCGTTCGTCAAAGCGTTGGTGATGGCACGTAAACGCGGCAAGTCGTTCAAACTGGCGTATATCCCTAAAGATGGCGCGTGTAGTGAGGAACTCGAATTTTTTAGCGCGGCGGTGTGGGCGGTGGGTAATGGCGACGCCAAACAACTGCATGTGATCATCGAAGAGCTTGCAAGCTGCGTGGAGACGTCCGGCAAACTCAAAGGCAAGGCGGGCGAATTGTGGCGCGGTGGGCGTCAATATGGGCTTGTGCTGCATTCGATTTTCCAACGCGGGTAAGAAGTCCCCAAGACCGTGACTGAACAATCGCCTGTTTGGTGGATTGGTGCGGTGAACTCAATGGCCGATGCACGATGGCTCGCGGATAAAAAAGGCTTGTGCGTCGATACCTTGGCGGGGTTGAAATCAGCCAAGAACAACAAAGCCGCGATTGGTAAGTCGATTGCCGAATATCTATTGGTTCGGGATGGTATCGGCAACGTGGAAAAGTCCTCATTTAACTGTCTGACGGGCACC